>JBFJXT010000082.1:0-8592 GCA_041623015.1 Thermoplasmatota archaeon
GCCACAGACTTGGCGCGGGGGTCATCACTGACAAGAACCTCGGCTTTGGTGGCAACAAGCGCGGCCCTGAGCACATGGTCCGGCGCCCGTGTCGAAAGCGGAACAAGGGTGCACCCGGCATCGATGCTTTGGCGATGGCACGCCACGTGCAAATCAATGGAACCAAGCACCCCAACAATCACGGCGCAACACCCAATCCAGGTACTGTCGGAACCCGCATGAAGCCCTCCTCAGCGGCCGCGCCCGGTGCCACATCTTCAGAAAGATAATGCTCCGTAGCCAAGCCACAGGCCGGTATGGGGCCGGGAAGTAACGACGCTAGGTGGAGTGCGGTGGCGCGACCCACGGCGGTTTCTAGGCTGTTGGTGATTACGGCCAGGGCATCATGGTCTCGGGTTGCGTCCATTGCTTCGAGTGTGCGATCGGCGCCGCCTAGCCGCTGAGGTTTCAGGATCGCGACGGTGCCCGCACCTGCGTCAAGAAGCGATGCAAGCGTGGCCGCATCCGTGGCTGATTCGTCCAGGGCGATTGGGATGGGGCTCTTGTTGCTCAATCGAATCAAGGCCTCTGGGTCGGCGGCGGGCAGCGGCTGCTCCACGTATTCGATATTGAACGGGGCCAGCGCGTCGAGGTGTTCTCGCGCCCAATCAGGGCTCCACGATTCATTGGCATCCAAGCGAATCACGGCCTTTGGAAGGGCATCTCGAACCGAGGCCACGCGCGCCAAGTCAGCCTCTCGGTCCGCGCCCACTTTGATTTTGAAGGTCCTGAATCCTGTGTCCCACCGACTTTTGGCAAGATTTCCTAGGTCTCCGTTGCCCGTGAGCAGGGTATTGACGGGAACTGATTCCGCAGGCCCTGCTCTTTCATGCTGCTCGGCAAGCCACGCGCCAAGGGATTGATCGGCGGCTGCGGCGAGGGCCGCAAAGTAGGCGGTTGTGATGCCACATCGAAGCCGGGGGTGGGGCCGCCTTGCATCCAGTTGATCCAAGAACGCTGCATCATTGGGATTAAGCCCCTCGACCAAACGCGCCGCTTCACGGGCGAGTTCGGCAGGAACAATCGCTTCGTGTGGCGGAGGGGCTGCTTCTCCCCAGCCGGCGCCCGTCCCCATCTCAAGCTTGGTGAGCAATCCCTTGCGCTGGGTCTGCACGCCCTTTGCCCATTGATACGGAGTTTTTAGGGGAACATCGTACGGTCGCCAGGTCCAGGCGTACGGATTCACAGCAGCAGCCCCAACGCCGTCAAGAGCGAGAACAACAACAGCACACGCGCGGTCCCGCCGAGGGCTGGATTGAGGGCTTGGCGTGTCTCCAAGGGCCCCCAGATGCGCTTCATGACGGGAATCGCCGTCACCGCGCTCAGGATCGGGAGCAGTTGCCACAGATCATCTGCAAAGTGGCCAAGCACAAACGGCGCCACGAAGGCCAGGGCCAGGAGGGCTGTGTATTGCAGTTGGCTGAATCGGTCCCCGAATCGAACCGCCAGAGTGCGCTTGCCGGCTTTGGTGTCGGTGGGTCGGTCGCGAAGATTGTTCACCACGAGAATCGCCGTGGCAATGGCGCCAAGTGCAATACCCCATCCGACAGCAGCCCACTCCCAGGTGCCCGTTTGAACAAAGACTGTCCCTGCAACCGCAACGGGGCCAAAGAACACGAACACGAACACATCACCAAGGCCAACGTAGGCCAAGGGCTTGGGGCCCGCCGTGTAGAGGATGCCCGATAGGATTCCGGCAAGGCCGATGACGAAGATGGGCCAGCCAGCGTGGAACACAAGATACAACCCTACAAGGGCGGCCAAGCCGAAGGTGCCATAGGCAGCGTTTCGAACCAAGGTTGGTGCCAGCGCACCGCTTGCACTTGCCCGGGTGGGTCCGGCGCGCTCAGGCGTGTCTGCGCCCTTCACGTGATCATAGTAATCGTTGGCAAGGTTTGTGCCCACTTGCAACAGGAGCGCGCCCACCAAGGCCGCAAGCGCAGGGAGGAAGTCAAACCCGCCCAAGTGGTGTGCCAGTGCCATGCCCACAATCACTGGCGACGCAGCGGCGGGGAGGGTGCGCACGCGCAAGGTGGAGAACCATGCCTGAAGGGTCACGGTGAGCCGGACTCTCCTTTGAGGTTTGGAGGTTTGGGGCCGCCGCTAAGAAATTCAAGGAAGAAGGGGAGAAAGAGGGGGGAGTGGGAGCTTTGCACCTAGAGGTCGCGGCAGGTGGTCTTCAGGCTCTCGTCCACGAAGTTCGCGGCGTAGAGGCAGCGGTCTTGGAGGTAAGTGCCTTCACTGTTGTCGCCAGGGCCGGTGCAGTTGTCGTCAGCGCCATCGACTTGGCCGTCGCCGTCGTTGTCGACGCCATCAGCGCACTGGGCGCCCACGACACCTTGGTGCAGGTAGTCAGCACCGCAGTCGTTTCCAGAGCCTGCGCCGGCAAATCCGCTGCGGTAGGATCCAGGCTGGAACCAGATCTGGAACGAGCCGTAGCTGGTGCCATCGCCGATACCCTTGTCTAGGCCAACATCGGCCCAGGCACCCACGAAGACAACGATGTCGTCGAAGCCGCCGTCAAGGTCTTGCTGAACGCAGATGAACGCCTCTGCATCATCTGGGTCGGCGCAGTCCTTCGTGTCCTTGTCGCACACGTCTCCATCCTTCTTGAGGGAGAGTTGCTCGGGGTTGGACTGGGCGGTGACGAAGCCATCGACGTCGTCAGCGTTGGTGCAAATGCCGGTATTGTCACGGTCGTTGCAGACGGTGATGCGGTGGCCAGGGTCAAGGGCACTTCCGCCAGAGATCCACTCACTCCAGACGTATGCCTCGCGGAAGGAGTTGGTCGTGCTCCAGGTGGTCGTGTCGAAGAATGCGGCGCCAGCACCGCTCACGCCACACGGGAATGGCACGCCTGCTTCCAGGGTGCATACACCGGCACCGAGGCCGACGATGCCCTTGAGCATGACGCTGCCAGGGCCGAACACTTCAGCGCATTGGACTCCAGATGGTGGACTCGCACAGCTGTCGTTCTCGAATCGATTGGCTTCGGTGCCTGGAATGACGGCCATGGCCATCAAAATGGCCACCATCACACTTGTAGATTTTACGTTCATTGTATATCTCCTGCGAACCTCTTTGATCCGCCAATTCTGGATAATGGGCTCGAATTATAGGCGTAATCACCTTGATATTACCCACAATAATCTAATCAATCTAACATTTTTGATTGTTAAAAATTGAAATTATGTGGGCGTCGTATTGGCGTCTCCCAGAGGCCAAACTATCGCTGGACTCGCCTGTGTGCAATCAAAGATTGGAAAACAGGGAGAAACAAATTAGTAAACAGAAAAGCAAACTATCGGGGGGGAGAAGAGGCGGGAAAATGCGCCGAATGGGCGCCAAATGGTTGCACTCTAAGCCGCAAATTACGCAGACATGCAGCAACTGCATTCACAGTCTTCGTGGTCCGAGTGGACCTCCGCAAAGACGCCGCGCATGTCTTCGTCATTCAAGGGCGTGCAGTACTTCTGCTCGAAGGCCTGGATCTTCTCCTCCACCATGTCCATGTGGCACAAGGCCCGGGGAAACTCCTCGCCCAATTCTTCCATGGACACTACGGCCACCTGGGCTTGTTGCGGAAATCAGGGCAGGGGGCATCCCCCTGCAACCCCCTGACGCGGCGCTCACTTCGCTCGGCCACGTTGCTTGGCGACACTACGGCCACCTGGGCTTGTTGCGGAAATCGGGCTTGCGTCCGTCGAGGTACGCGTCTCGGCCCTCCTGGCCTTCTTGCGTCATGTAGAACAGAAGCGTGGCATTTCCGGCCAGTTCTTGGATGCCTGCGGCGCCATCCTCATCCGCGTTGAACGCAGACTTAAGGGTGCGAATGGCAAGGGGACTGTGGTTGAGCATCTCTTCAGCCCACTGAACGCCTTCCTTCTCCAAATCTTGCAGAGGAACCACCGCGTTCACGAGGCCCATTTTTTCAGCCTCTTCAGCGTTGTATTGGCGGCAGAGGTACCAGATTTCCTTCGCCTTCTTGGGGCCAACGAGCCTGGACAAGTGGCTGCTGCCGAATCCACCATCGAAGCTTCCCACGCGGGGTCCGGTTTGCTGGAACACAGCGTTGTCTGCAGCAATGGTGATGTCGCAAATCACATGCAGCACATGGCCGCCGCCCACCGCGTAACCGGCCACAAGGGCCACGACGGGCTTGGGCATGGTGCGAATGATGCGTTGCAGGCGCAGCACATTCAGACGGGGGACACCATCGGTGCCCACGTATCCAGCGTCGCCGCGAACTGTTTGGTCGCCGCCGCTGCAAAACGCCCACTTGCCATCCTTGGGGCTCGGGCCATTGCCGGTAAACAACACGGCGCCGATGCTGGTGTCGTTCCAGGCGTGCTCGAACGCATCAATCAACTCGTCCGTAGTTTCCGGGCGGAAGGCGTTGCGGATTCGCGGCCGGTCAATGGCGATGCGAGCGATTCCGTTCCAGGCGTGGTAAGTGATGTCCTCGTATGCCTTGACCTGCTGCCATTGGGCTGGGCTGGGTAGGAACTGGGATTCGGCCACGAAGCGGGGGACGATAAGCCGCCGTTAAGATTGACGCCACGCGACCACGGCAGCCTCAGCGGCAAGCCGGGCGTTTTGGCGACGCATTTTGGCACTGGATTCTCCGTCCACGACCACCTCAACCACTTGCGCATCGCTTGCCAGCGCCGCTTTGGTGTCGCCCACGGGAACTCGTATGTGGCTAAGGCCAAAGGCAGCACAAGCGGATGCAATGTCAAATGCCTGAGGTGTCAAGAACAGGGATTCAAAGTGCTCCGTTTGCTTGGCGATGGGTAGATGCCGGAAGATAGCGCCGCCCCCGTTTGACACCACAACCAACCGAGCCGTCGTTTTGGCCAACAGCGCAAGGCCTCCCACGTCATGTTGGAATGCCAAATCGCCGATGACACCGAGGACTGGGTCAGTGGTGGTGGCGATGCCGGCAAGGGTGGCTAGGTTTCCATCAATGCCGCTAGCACCGCGATTTCCAATCACGCGAGGGCATGGACCTGCATATCGATCTAAGTCACGAACGGCCAGGGAATTGCCAATGAACAAGACACCGTCGCGCACAGTTTCAACGGCGGCAAGCACCGCTTCTGCTTCGGTGCCAGTTGGGTTCATGGCGTTGGCTGCAACACCGTCGGCAAGGCTCCATTGAGAATCGAGCGTTGCGCTGTTACAACTGGCTGACATTGCTTCTAGGATGCAGACGGGGTCTCCGTCCACCCATTGCGGTGAGCCTTCGTCCCAGCGGCGGCCGGTCTCGTCGATGCGGATGCGCCGGCCATCCAAGCCGAGCAGCCAAGCGCCGAGGGATTTGCTCGTGGGGGCGGCTCCAAATTGCACAATCCAATCGGGCTGGGGAGATACGGCGTCGATCCATGCGTCGTAGTGGCAAATGACGCCCTCGATTCGGAGCCCAGACAAGGGGTCTGCTAGGATGGGTGCTCCGAGGGTTTTGGCGGCTGCGTGAATGCGCTGGGCAGCATCTGTCGAGAGGGATCCAGGGCCCGCAACAATGACGCCTTGGCCCTCGATGGCTGACGCTTCCAATTCGTCAACGCTTGCGACATGGGTCCGGCGCTGAACTCGCGGTAGTGCCGAAAGAAGCGCTGCTTCCGCGGGTGTCGGTTCCAATGGCTTGTGAAATGGTTGGTTGAAATGGACGGGTCCTGGGCACCGCGCCGTTAGTGCAGCAAGCCCGGTGTCGAGCGCCGCGTACAGTTCGGTTTCCCCGCCTAGGCGGGGTTCGGGCAAATCTGCCTCAAATCGAACGAAGGCCCCAAAAATTCCCTCCTGGTGAATGGTCTGGTTGGTGCCCTTGTCTCGAAGCGATGCGGGGCGATCGGCGGTGAGTAGAATCAGGGGCACGGCGGCGTTGCTTGCCTCCACGGCGGCGGGGAGCAAATTGGCAACCGCCGTTCCGCTGGTGGTGATGACGGCGGAAGGCTGCCCTTTCGCCTTGGCAACTCCAACAGCCCAGAATCCCGCGTCTCGCTCATCCAAAACCACTTGGACTCGCAGATTCGGGTGGTGCTGAGCCGCCAACGACAAGGGTGTGCTGCGGCTGCCGGGGCAAACCGCAACGTGCTCGACGCCAGCGGCGGCCAAGCGGTTCATGATGCGCACGGCCCACGCCGTATTCACGCGGACACTTCCGCAAGCGCTGCCTCGATGCTTCGCAACTTGTGCTCGGTTTCTTCCCATTCAAGGCGAGGATTTGAATCAGATACAATGCCCGCCCCGGCGTGCAACCACGTTGCCTCTTGGGTGGCCAGGGCGCAGCGCAAAGCCACGTGGAAGCGGCCGTGGCCATTGGCATCAAACCAGCCCACCGCACCCGTGTACCAACCGCGCTTGCTTGGTTCCAATTGCTGAATCCAGGCAAGGCTGGCCCGAGGCGGCAAGCCGCACACGGCGGGGGTTGGGTGGAGCGCTTCGGCCAATTCCAGGATGTGGCGCTCGGTGCGCCCAGTGATGGGGGTTTCTAGGTGCTGCACATTGCGAAGCGCTTGGATGCGCCGGCGCTCCTGGTGCACATCCTTGGCACCGAGGCCTTCCAAGCGGCCTCGAATGTATGTGGTCACCAATTCGTGTTCCAAGATGTCCTTCGGGCTCTGGCGCAGGGCTTCACCGGCATCCTCGCCCGCCGTGGCGGTCCCCGCAAGAGCATGGGTTTGCACTGAATCCGATTGGCGCACCACCAAGCGCTCGGGGGTCGCCCCAAAGAATGTGGCGCCTTTGACGCCAAACAAGAACTGAGTTGCATCTGGCTCTACGCGGTGCAGGGCGGAAACAGCGCTCACCGGATCCGTTGGGGCAGTTTTTCGGCTGCGTGACAACACCACTTTGCTGACACTTCCTTCCTCGATGGCGTCAAGTACTTGCCGCACGGCGTCGTCCCAGCCAGCCACATCAAGGCTTTCGGGCTCAGCGGTGTGCGTCTCGTCTCCAAGCGGCACTTCTTGGTCCAGGGTTTGCTCGGTGCTGATTTGATTGGTTACCTCGAAAATGCCTTCGGAGGTGTAGTGAAGCTGCTTTGCCGGCAGCCAAAAGGACAACGCGCCAAAGGGAGCCCAGGGGCCCGAGACCGCGCCTTCCTCGAAGCCAAAGCCGCCCATCAACCGAGGTCCAACGCCCGGAGGTGCACGACCTTTTCGGGTGGCGCCTTCAAACAAGGATTTGGCGCGCATTCTGGCCACTTGGAATCGATTAGGGCCCTCGGCGACGATGCGAGCGGCGCAGCCGGAGGCGACCACAGTGTCCCCGTCGCAAAGATACATGCGAGGCTCAGCCACCTGCGCAAGCTCCTCCAATGCTGACGCTGCGTCCACTCGGCGAACATGGCTTTGCAGCGCCTCCATTTGAGCCAGCGAGTCCCATGGCGGCCATGACGGTTCCGATGCAACCAAACGCAGATGCAGGGCTGCAAGGTCGTGTCCTGGCGCCACGGATTGCCTGTCATCGACGCTCACGTGCATTTGCCGCGCACCGACGGCATGAAGCCCGAACTCGTGGCATTGCTCGGTCAACATCCTGCCTTCCAGAAGTTGGGGGCGCTGGCAACGGATCCTGATTCGTTTCTGGCCTACATGGACGAAGAAGGCATCTGGCAGAGCTGGATCATCACCTACAATGCCCCACGCACCATGGGCTACGGACGCAAGGAAGCCGAAGACGTCTGGGCGTTTTGTGCATCCAGTCCTGAACGGCTCGTGGCGGTGGGCGGGTACGACCCCGAAACCGATGGAGACGGCGCCGAAGCAGTGGATTTTCTGCAATCTCGCGGCGTTCGAGCCCTGAAAATACACCCGGTTCACCAAGGAATCAGCGCAGACGATTCGAGGCTGGATGAATTCTACGCCCGCGCTGCCATTGTAGGCATGCCTGTCATTGTCCACACAGGCCCCAGCGTGTTTCCAGGAGCCCAGAATCAATTTGCTGACCCTTCCGTCCTTGCCAATGTCGCCAGCAAGCACCCGGCCCTTTGCTTGATCATCGCCCACGGAGGCCGCCCACACAAAACCAAGGAAGCGCTGGCCGTGTTCCACGCCCATCCCAATACGTACCTGGACCTCTCCGGTTGCCCGCCGCAAAAACTGGACGACTACTTTGGCGATTTGCGCCCCATCGCTGACCGGGTGCTCTGGGGAAGCGACTGGCCGGGGCCGAAAGTTCCAGGCTTGGCGGCGAACGTGGAAGCATTCCTATCTCTGGGGCTCGGCAAGGATGTTGAACAAAAGATTCTCCACGATAATGCCGCAGGATTATTGGGCCAATTGGCGCCGCAATAACCGTTTGCGCAGCATCTTCTGACGGTTCCTCTTAAATTAGAGCAGGTCACAGTGCCGCCTGATGGTGGAAGCCTGGGAGAGCCTTCGACTCGTCATCCTGTATGTTGGCTGGCCGGGCCTCGTTCTCGTGAGCCTCTTCACCCTCTGGCGGGCTTCCAATTTCTACAAAGGGCTGCGCCACACCGCACCTGGAATCCTGGTGCTGTTGACCGTCATTGGCTGGGTGATGACCCTCGCCGGCGTGGCCTTGGTCAGC
>JBFJXT010000083.1:0-8584 GCA_041623015.1 Thermoplasmatota archaeon
CTTCGACGGTCTCGATGCCTGCCGCGTTCAGCTTTGATTGCTTGGAGGGGCCGATGCCCTTGATGTGTTTGAGCTCCATGAACGTCACCAGTGTATGGTACTGTGTATCACACAGCCCAGTCCTTTCTAGTACGTCCTGAACTTAAACCTAGTGCTCACGAATGGCCTCAGCCACATCGCCACCCTTTGTCCAAGCACCCCGAGATGCCTGAACCAATGCCGCCGCCAATTGGGCCGGCCCCGAATGCTCCGAAGTCAGACACACCACCGCACCAGCGCGATGCCATGCATCAATGCCCGGCGCCCGCTGAACCCCCGCAGTGGGCGCGACGTGCGCAGACCCTTCTTCGGAGCTCATGAACACCACCACAGGAACATCAGGCTCTACCTCACGCAAACGAGCCAAGGCGCCCACACCAGGCGACTCAATGGCGCCCACGCCCATCAAGACCACATCAAATGGAACCGCCTGCACATGGACGCACGCATCCCTTAGAGTGCCCGCATGAACCAAATCGGCACGAAGCGGCGACCCCTTGCCCGTCCAATCCGACAACCCCTGCCAGATGAGCGGCCGCACACGATCTGCTTGACCCTTTTCGGCCACCAACAGAATGCGCAGGTCCATGCACAAACGTTTGGTTTGAAGGTATAAGAAACCCAGCTGCGGTACAAGAGGACGGCCGGGGACCAAGACTACCCACTAGCGCGTGCCGGAATCACGGCGCAACTCGGCGGCGACGCCATGGCGCGGCCCCCGGGAGCGATTTGTGATGATGCCAAGCGAGGCCAAGTTCAATCCGCATGAAGCGAGCCCTAAGTCTGAAGGCCATTCCTTGAATCGTGATGCGCACCTCCGTTGCCGATTCACGTGCTGGTTGTGGACCCTAGAATCACGCGCTTGACATGCTCTTCGAGACGCTCCACGTTGTTGCGAATCACTTGGATGGATCGCTTGTCATCGTCTTGGAGCAGCGGCCCAAGATTGGGTTCAAGCAAAGCAAGTCGGATGAGGATGGGCGTTATGGGTGTGCGGCTGTCGTGTGCCGTTCGGTTTAGGACATCCTGTTCAAATCGTGCCATCCGTTCGTTGTAGTAGTTGGTCGTTTGTGAAGCCGTTTTGGCTTTTCGTGGTTTCTGGTCGGCAGGAATCAAGGGTTCATGGATCACCAGAATTGAGAATTTGCCCCCAGGAAGCTCGAAACCAGACGCTGAAACATCGACTTGTGCCGACTGGGCGTCTTTGTTTGGTAGTGTAAACTGGTCGGTCCAAACGACGCCATGGTTGTGAATAGCCTTGGCGAAACCGGTAAGCTCGTCCAAATCCCGTGACAAGTACTCCGCTACATCCTTGCCAATCACTTCATTCCGAGACAGCCCCATCATCTCCGTCGCCCGGGGATTGGCATCAAGGATGGTGCGTCCATCCTCTGCCAGAACCAAGACAGCGTCTGGAGAATGTTCAAAGAGCTCGTTGAACGCCGGCAAGCCGGCCGTTTTCATGGCGCCCACATAACTGAACCCTAGACCACAGGTAAGGACGTGCTGGCGAATCGTGGCGGCGAGCCAGATTCCAAAAATTCAAGGGTTCACGCGATGACTTAAGAAAAATGGAAGAAAACCATTGGAAATACACGTGGCCGCACGGGAGCTAGCCACGCACCTCAGGCGCTGAAGGATTTCCCGCAGGCACAGGAACTGGTGGCGTTAGGATTGTGAATCTTGAAGCCGCCACCCATCAATTCATCCACGAAATCCACGGTGAGTCCGTTGAGGAGGGCCAAGTGGCTTGGGTCCACCCAGAGGCGAACGCCGTTGGCAATCAATTCCATCTCGCCTTCGCCTTTGGCATCGTTGAATTCCATGCCGTAGGAGGCGCCGGAGCAGCCGCCGGGTTGGACACTGATGCGCACACCAATGTCGTCAATGGATCGGTCGCCCAGGAATGCGATGAGCTTCTCGCGGGCCAAGTCGGTAACCGTCATGGTCAACGTCTGCTCGATGATGATGCTACCGTCGCTCACGATTCTCCATGCGTGCTTCGAGGGTTTGAGCCTTTGGGGTCGGGCCGTTGCCAATTCTAAGGGGAAAAGGGGCCAGGCGCCGCGATTGTGTGGTGGTGGCGAATGCACGGCGCTTGGCCAGGCAAAGGATCTGAAAAGGTGCAGACTGCGAGGCCCGGGGGTTCCCATCCGGGTTCTGCTGCAATGGTTTCCTTCGCCTAGTCCCTGTTTGGCTGCCGCTGATTTATAAGTCGCATCGGACGATGGTGAAACAAACGATGCTTGGCAATGGTGGACGAAGGAGCCAGGATTCAGGAGGCGATATCCGCCACCACGTCGACTCGGCAGGCCGCCTTATTCGTGATCCTTGGTGAGCGCATCAATGATGGTCTCGAAGGCCACACGCGTCGGTCCGCGTGCTTCGTCAAGCACGAACGGCTCGCCTCGGTCCGCCTTGCGGTTGACCATGGGATCCAAGGGAACGCTGCCAAGGAACGGAACGCCCACTTGCTCGGCCATGCGCTTTCCGCCACCAGCTTCGAATACGTGCACAACGGCCTCGAAGGCACCGTTTGCGTCTGCGGTTGCGGTGACAGAATCGGCGCCGGTGTCAAGAACCACGTCGCTGCCAGGCGTTGCCTTGCCATGCAGAACCAAGCCACTCATGTTTTCGATGACACCAAGCACCGGCATTTCGAGCTTCTTGGCAAATCGAACGTTCTTGCGCACATCACCCACTGAAATTTCTTGGGGCGTCGTCACAAGAATCATGCCGTCAGCGTCGGGGATGTTTTGGGCCACAGACAAGGGCTCGTCGCTGCTTCCCGGAGGCAGGTCCACCACGAGGTAGTCCAATTCGCCCCAAGCGACATCACCGAGGAATTGGCCAATGACCTGCATCTTGATGGGGCCGCGCCAGACGACGGCTTCATCGGGGTCAGGCAGCAGGAATTGCATGCTCATGACGCACAAATTGTCCGTCACCTTGACGGGCACAAGGCCACCTTCTTGTTCGGCAACGCCGCTTTGGTCCACGCCGAGCATCTTGGGCACATTGGGCCCGGTGAGGTCCATGTCCAGAATGCCGACCTTGTGGCCGCGAGCGGCAAGGCTGGCGGCGAGGTTGGTGGCCACGGTGCTCTTGCCGACGCCACCCTTGCCACTGGCCACGATGAATTTGTGCTTGATGCGCTTCATGTTGTTGATGATGCGCAGGCGTCGCTTCAGTCGCTCAGCGGTGCGAGGATCCACGGGACCTCCTTGGGCTCCTTCGGGGGCGCCAGGGCCGGCCATCGGGAGGGGCTTGGGTGCGTCGGTCTCTGCCATGGGCGGCGCGAGTTGGAGGCCATACTTGACGGTGGTGTCCGTGGCGGTCCGGCCCAATAGGCTCGAAGAGGCCAGTAGGGTTTTGGTGGTGAGGGCAATGTTCACGCAAGTGATTTCATGACTCGACTCACGACGCTTCTTACCAGCCTGTCCCTTCTCGCCCTTGCTTTGCTCGCACTTGTCCCAGGGGGCTCCGTGTCTGCCGCCTGTGCCTCAGTACAACCAATCGGAATTGGCGTTGTGAGCGTGGCTGACTACACAGTGTCCATCGATGGAACCCCCGGCGGCGAGGTGTGCGTTTCCAGTGGTAGCGCTGAAGCTTCGGCCCACACGTGTGATATTGAAGTCCGAAATGAAGATGATCGAATTGCCGGCAGTGAGCCGAAGGACACCCAGGCAACCGTCGTGTTCCCGGACCAAAGCTAGACCTCCTTTCTCATCCACCTTTTCTGGCACGGAATGCTGAAAGCAATCGGAACCTCTGGCCCCGTGTGCCCTATGAGGACATGACCGACTCTGCGCCGTGCTTCCCGTACTATTTTCGCCAAGTCCTTGCGGGCCCGCACAAGAATTTCCATTACGTCATCGGCTGCGCAGAGACCCGTCGTGCTGCCATCATTGATCCTGCGTTTGAGTTGGAGCACATCTTCAGCATCGTCGAGCGAGATGGCTACACCATCGAGGAGGCGTGGTTTACCCATGGCCACTGGGATCACATCGGCGGGGTCCCGGAGGTGTTTGAGCGCGGTGTCAAGGTTGCCCGCATTCATCTGGCAGCCGCAGGTCATGAAAAAGTGGTCGGATCCCTAGACCACTTTCAATTGTTTGAGGACGACGCCACGCTCTCTCTTGGCACGCTCAAGGCCCAGGCGCTCCACACTCCCGGCCACCAACCTGAGTCCACTTGTTTCCTCGTTGGTCAAAGCGGGGAGCCTCAGGCGTTGTTTGGTGGCGATACGTTGTTCGTGGATACCTGCGGACGCACCGATTTTCCAGGCGGCAACACGGATGAGATGTTTGCATCTCTGGCCCGGCTTCGCGCATTGCAAGGCGACATCACCGTGTTTCCGGGGCACCATTATGCAGCCCATGCCAACCGAAGCCTTGAGGCGCAACGCGAGGAAAATTCGGCACTATCGACTCTGGATCGTGAGGCGTTTGGAGCCTTGCATTGCTTGACCCATTAGCCAATCCGCGCCTCGGACCTAGAATCGAACGGCGCTTCGATACTGGGCAATCCAAAGCAAGTCGTAGGCATGCAAGATGATGGCCGTCAGAGACAGGGCCGCGTGGACTGCTGCCATGGTGGCCACGTCGCGCTCCGTTACCCATGCTTTGGCTTGGTGGATGTCTCGAAGCAAACTGAGGTGGCTTGCTAGGTTGATGAACAGCATCAATGGAATGGCAATGCTGAATGCCAGGGCGCCAACGCCTGCAGCGCCTTGCCTGAGACTATCGAGGCCCGGCGTCCACTGAAACAAGCTGAACGGATGCCAGAAGGGCCTCAGGAGCCATCCCCAGATGAGTGCGAGGCCTGCAATCATCCACAGCAACCAATCTCGTTCTTGGTGGCTCAAGTCGTGGCGTGGCATGTCTCGGGGCCGCTTTGCCAAAATGTGGCTTGCATACCGGCGGCTGCTTCGTAGGTACATCACCGCCAACAGCATCAGCAGGAACAGGAACATGAGCGCCAAGTGGCGCTGAGTATCGGGGAAAATGACGCCAGTGAGCGGATTCAGATGGGGCACACCGTAAGCCGCTAAGAAAATTCGAGGCGAGAGCAGCAATACGAGGGGTAAGAGCCACAGAATACGGAGTCCCATTTTCCGCATGGCGTGGGGATCGTCGCGGAGGGCTCGGGCGCGTTGCTGGGTCGCAACACCCTCCCGTGCCAGTGTCAGGAGCCCCGCCGCAAGAATCAGCATCAAAGGAGCCGTAATCAGGGTTCGATCCAAGTCTCGTGGAAGCGCCGGGTCGGCGAGTCCAAGAAGCATCAGGCCCAGAGATCCAAACAGGATGCCTCGGCTGCCGTGGACCGTGTGCAAGGCCGCGCACAGGAATTCCCATGCCTTTGCGGCGCGAATCCGATAGATGCTCGGATTGATCACGTCGTTCATGGGGCATCTCCGTAAGCGTCGTGAAGTTCGTCCGCTTCAAAGACCGCCAAACTCAGGTGCCAGGACAAGGGGTCAATGAAGGGATACTGGAAGCTGTGCTGGAGCAGGGGCTGCCGGGTGGTGCCGAGGTCTCGACTGTGCCGGGTGATGGGGCCCCAGAGGTAGCCCATGTGCCATTCTTGAGATTCAAGCAATTCAAGCGTGTAGTCCCCGGGTTGCCAAACGACGCCTTCGCCATCGAACACGTCGCCAAACCCAAGCAACGCAGACCGGAACCGACGATCGTCACCAGCCACGGGATAGCTGGCGTGGCTGCCTTGGGCCACGTACACATCGGGGTGGGTGCCGTTTACCATCGGCTCTGCACCCGGAACGGGAGATGGAATGCGGATGCCTCGGTAGTGTTGGCTGTAACTGATGCTGCTTGGCGTTCCATTGGTAACAGCTTCAGGGCCATCGAAAAGCAACGAAATGAATTCGCGATCTCCTGCGTGGGCAAGGAGCTCAATGTCGTCGCCGTTGACGTCTCGAACGAAGTTGTAGATGGTCAGAAACCAATACGTGATGGCCACTTGGTCGTTGGTGGCGCGGTGGACGCTGGCGTAGACCGCCGGGGTGCCCACGGGCCCAGTGGCAAGCACATCGTAGAGGAGCGCTGCGTCTACGTGGTCTGTGGTTCGGTCCCCATTGAAGTCGGCAAGGAGCAAGATGTAGGGGTCTCGGGCGTTGTTGAATTCCCGGGTCCAGGTTCGATGATCGTGGACGGATTCATCCAGGCGCCCGAAGCCGTGGAACTGTTGCAACACTTCGCCGCGCACCGGGTAGAATCGTTCTTGGCTGTCAAACCGAAGAATCGGCGCCCATTGGTTGGCCCATTGGCTCGCTTCTTCGCGGCTGGGCCCAGTTTCCAGGGACGCTCGGACGACGAGGGTTGCTTTGGCGCTGGTTAGGGTTCGAGTAGCATTAGCGGGCGATGTGGCTCCGTCTCCAATTTGGATCTCTCCGCTTGGAACGTCCACGTTCAGAACCCATGCGCCAAGCGATCCATCTGGGTCTGGCCGAGAGTCATGAAGCTCAATGTCCAGGGAAACCGAGGCGCGATCGTCGCGCACATTGACCCAGAATGTTTGGGGCCAGACGACGCCGGACGGGACATCATCCAGGTGGACGCTGCCTTCCGAGAGGGCCTTTGAGGCACCCTCCATGGGCTGGCTCATCCACCACGCGCCGGTTCTGATGACATCGTTTCGCCATCCAGGGCTGCCTGCTTTGTGGCCAAGTGCATCGACGTCCACAATGTGGGGCCATTCTTGTTCGGCTCCGACACCGAGGCGCCAGTGGTCGTCTTGTGTGCCCACTTGGATGTAGGGCAGCGCATTCCGGGGCACATCCATCCGTTCGATGACCAAGCGCACGTGCAAGTCGCCGTGGGTCCGGTCCACGGCGTCTGCGTAGCTGTCTCGGTCCTGATCTATTTCGGGACTTGGCATGGGAAGCGCCGTGGCCGGAAGCGCGGGGATGGGCGTGGTGGCAGGCAGCACCCCAGCTTGAATGGTGGTAGCTAGGACAAATGCCACCACCAACATGATGCTGAAGGCGGAAACCGCAGGGGCGTGTGCGCGCAGAGCATCCCGCATGACAGGGTCGTCAAGGGGCAGGGGCTATTTGGGCGCCTTGCTGCCAGACGGCGGGCAAACTCGAGTTTACCACCAGGCCACGCAGCCAAGTTTGGAGAGCCCGCAGCGGCCGGTTTGCTTCATTTTGCGAGCTTCAGTTCAGTTCCAGTGCGGCCACATGGTCTTTGGCGCGTCGGCCTAGTTTGCTGACCACGGCGTCTCGGACGGAGCCGTATACCTGCACATTGAGCACCATGTTGAGGGACGCCGCTTCAATGTCCATGTCCATTTCCGATTGCTTGGCCCAGAGGAATTTGGCATTCTCTGCATCGGTGGAGACGCGCAGCGCTGCCGAGGCCAACCCCACGGTGTTGCCTTCGTTGTGGCAGAGGCTCAGTTGGAAATCATTCACGTCGCCGTCTTGGGTGGCGGATTTCCAGACCTCAAAGGTGCGAGCGTTGGGGTCGTCCTTGGCCTTGGCCGCAAGCGCCTTGATCGCTTTCTGGGCTGTGGCAAGGTGATCTTGGCGGGCGATGGCCCCCAGAACCTCCAGCACCAGTGTGGCCATGGCGGCCGCATTGCCACGGACTTTGTGGCTACGGAATCGGAAGGAGCCACAGGCCCAGCCGATGTGTGACAGCACCTCGCAGTAGCGCCCGTACCAAGCCTCCATGGCGGTGCTGCGGTTGTGGGAGTTGTCGGCGGCAAGTTGCGCAAGCAGTAGAGAGTCGATGACGTCCTGCCGTTGTTGGAGGGGAAGACCCGCAACACACGCCACCAGGTTGGCGTGGTCCACGATAGCTGAAGGTTCAGCGTCTGATACAGGTGCAGACTCCTCCGCTTCGGGCGCTGTGTCGGTTTCGGCGACCGGCGCGCCAAGGGCGTCTGGTGCCTCAAACGCTTCATCCATGCTTTGCGAGGCCCTGGCCCGCGATTTGGAAGCCCGAGCGCGGGGCATCTCAGGTGGTTCAGGGGGCAAATCGAGGGATTCTACGAATGCCCGTGCCTTTTCTGGATGTGCTGGCTCGGACTGAGAATGAATGGGTTGCATGCGGGAGCCTTCCATTCACTCAGGCCGTGGGCATGGAAAAGTGCCACATGAAAATGAGGCGAATCCCGGCACTTCCACCCAGGATAACGGGTTGGTTAGTAACGGGCCAATTCCGGTTGAACATCCGTTCGCCAAGCATCGATGCCGCCGCGAAGGTTGGTGGCATCCAAGCCGGCTTCTCGGAGGATTCTGGTTGCTTTGGCGGATCGGCCGCCCACTTTGCAGTGCACCACGATGGGTCGATCTCGTGGGATTTCGTGAACGCGGCCAGGCAGATCCACGAGGGGGATTGTGAGGCTGCCATCGATGCGACAGACTTCCACTTCTCCGGGTTCGCGAACATCCAGAACAACGGTTTCTGGCCGAGCGGTTCGCAGGGTGACCAATTCCGTGGCCGAGACTTCTGGGATGGCGGCTGCTTCCGGTTGGGCCGGGTTGCAGAACGCCTGGTAGTCGATGGGCGCCGTGACC
>JBFJXT010000084.1:0-8553 GCA_041623015.1 Thermoplasmatota archaeon
CAAGGAACAGGGCGGCGGTGAGGCCGGCCAGTTTGGGTGTGCGTTGAGCAACTCCGCCGAGGCGACTGATGAGCCGGGTGCCGGTGGCGTGTTGGAGTGATCCGGCGGCCATGAACATGCCAGCGGCGATGATGCCGTGGGCGACGTTCATGTAGGCGGCTCCGGCCCATCCGAGGTCGGTGAAGGTGGCAAGGGCGATGGTAATCATGCCCATGTGGCTCACGGACGAGTAGGCGATGAGCGCCTTCAGGTCATCTTGAGCCAAGCAGAGGAAAGCACCGTACAGCACGGCCACGGTTCCCAGTCCAAAGAGGATCCATTGCATCGCCATGGCGGCCTCGGGGAACATGGGGAATGCGATGCGCATCAAGCCATAGCTTCCCATCTTCAGCAAGACACCGGCCAGCATCACGGACCCCGCGGTGGGGGCTTGCACGTGGGCATCAGGCAGCCAGGTGTGGAAGGGCACGGCCGGCAGTTTCACGAGGAAACCGAAGGCAAGGACTGCGAAGGTGATCAGTCCAAAGGTGGGTGCCCAGCTTAGGGTGCTGCCGATGGCGGTGAGCGTTGGGATGTGGAAGGTTTGCACGCCGGCACCGAAGTAGACCGCCATGAAGCCAAGCAGCATCACGAGAGACGCACCACCGGTGTACAGAACGAACTTGAAGCTGGCGTAGCGTCGGTTCGGGCCGCCCCAGATGGCGATGAGGAAGTACATCGGAATGAGAACGAATTCCCAGAAGATGTAGAACAGGAACAAGTCAAGGGTGGTGAACACGCCAATGACTGCCACGTCGAGGAGCACGAGCAATCCGAAGAAGAGCTGCGGGCGGTGGGATTCCTTCCACGAGTAGAGAATGACCAGGGGCGTCAGGACGGCGGTGAGCCAGGCGAGGCTGGCCGATAGGCCGTCTACACCGAAGCTGAGGGTGATGCCGAGGCCTTCGACCCATTGCCACGAGGTGACGAATTGGTAATCTTGGCCACTGGTGACGCCGACCTTGGTGAACATCATGGTGGTGACGAACACGGCGGGCAGGGATCCCCAGAGGGCGATTTTGCGTGCCGCTTCTGCTGACGGGGCCTTGAGGGCCAAGAGTCCAGCAACGAGCGTCACGAGTAGCGTGTAGGGAATGAGTCCAGGAATTTCCAGGGAAACCATGTTACCACCGGATGGAGGGGATGAGGGCGATCATGAGGGCGATGAGGATGGTGGCGCCGATGACCATGCTGGTCAGGTAGGTGCCAATGCGTCCATTTTGCCATGTGCGTAACTTGCCGCCTTCCCACCACGCGGCCTTGGCGACGCCGTTGACGGCGCCGTCGATGGCCTTGCGGTCGAAGAGGTTGCTCAGTTTTGCAATGCCAACCGCGAACACGTTTCCGAGGGGCTCGTAGACGAGCTGGGTTACGTGGTAGCGGTTGTAGAGGACGCTGCGGAAGCCCTTGGTGGGGATCTCTTTCTCGTTGGCAGGCACGCCCTTGCGGTATTTGCTTGCCAAGAGGATGCCGGCGACGGCCACAGCGAGGCTGAGGTACGTCTTGGGCTCCGTCATGATGTTGACGAGGATCTCCATGGGGGCCAGTGCGTGGTGCGCGCCTAGGTCATGGCTGTAGGGGTATGTGATGACCGCTTCGAAGCCGCCGGCAAGCGGGGTGACGAGCCAGAGACCAGCGATGGCTGCAAAGACAGCCAGGATGATTAGGGGCAAGGTCATGACGCTGGGGCTTTCGTGTGCGTGGTTTGCGTGTTCCGTGCGTGCCTTGCCGTGGAAGGCGAGGTACATCATGCGGAACATGTAGAACGCCGTCATCAAGGCGGTCAACAAGCCCATCACCCAGAGCAGGGTGAAGGCGGGGTTGTAGGAGCCGGCCTTGAAGGCGGTGGCAAGCACTTCGTCCTTGGACCAGAAGCCACTGAAGGGAATGATTCCCGCAATGGCCAGGGTGCCCACCATCATGGTTGCGTAGGTGCGGGGCATCTTCGTGCGAAGACCGCCCATGTCACGCAGGTCTTGGTGGTGGTGCATGCCAAGGATGACCGAGGCACTTCCAAGGAACAAGAGCGCCTTGAAGAACGCGTGGTTCATCAGGTGCAGCATGGCGGCGGTGAAGCCGATGCCGCTGCCAGATTCCACGTAGACCAGTCCACCGGCACCGAGTGCGAGGAACATGTAGCCAAGCTGCGAGAGCGTCGAGAAGGCGAGCACGCGCTTGATGTCCAGGGCCACGAGGGCCATGCTTGCGGTGTAGAGGGCCGTGAAACCACCGATGATGCCCACCACGACGAAGGTCTCGGGGTTGAGCACAAACAAGGGGAAGCTGCGGGCTACGAGGAACACACCGGCTTTGACCATGGTTGCGGCGTGAATGAGCGCCGAGACTGTGGTGGGGCCTTCCATGGCGTCGGGCAACCACAAGTCGAGGGGGAACTGAGCCGATTTGCCCACGGCACCACCGAAAATCAGCAGGGCCGCCCAGAACAGGACAGGGTTGTCGCCGTTGAAGTCGGGGTGAGCCCAGAGTTCTCGGTAGTTGAGGGTCTTGAAGGTGACCAGCAGGATGATGATGCCCACCATCAGCAGGATGTCACCAAGGCGCGTGGTCAGGAATGCCTTCTTGGCGGCGATGGCGGCGCTGTCCTTGTGGTACCAGTACCCAATTAAGAGGTACGAGCACAGGCCCATGATCTCCCAGAAGATGAACATCATCAGGAAGTTGTCCATGAGGACGGTGCCGAGCATGCCGGTGATGAAGAGTGCCTTGACGGAGTAGTATCGGCGTAGCTTTTCGTTGGGCTCCTCGTGCAGGTAGTGCGTCGAGAAGATGACGATGAGCAAACTCAGGAGGCTGACTAGGGTGGCGAGCCAGATGCTGAGGTTGTCAAGGAGGAAGCCGAATTCGAAGTGGTAGGCGCCAATGGAGAACCATTCGACGTTCCATCCGACTGGTTCTGCGCCGCCGAGCATGCGGACGAAGAAGTAGAGGCTGGCGAGGAAACTGCCGCTGACGGCCACGACGGCTGCCATGGCTCCGCCGCGCCACTGGGATTTGCCCCAGAGGAAGATGCCCAGGCTCGCAAGCAGGGGCAGTGCGACGATTAGGATGGCTGCGGTGAGATCCATGCCTGCGATTTGCGTGAGTCCGGTTCCGTGTTCGGTCGTCGCCATGTTACCACCTCAAGGCCGTGCTTTCGTCCGTGTCTACGGTGCGCACGTGCCGGTATAGGTGCAGGAAGATACTGAGGCCCACGGCGGCTTCTGCGGCTGCGAGCGCGATGCTGAACAAGGTGAAGGTCAAGCCGTCGCTTTGTCCAAGGTGGTGGGCAAAGGCAACGAAGTTGATGTTCGCGGCGTTCAGGATGAGTTCGATGCTGACCAGCAAGCGCAGGGCGCTGCGTTGGGTCATCAGGCCGTAGAGACCGAGTGCCAGGAGGGCAGCGGCGAAGGTGAGGTAGTAACTCACGGGGAGCATCATTCCTCTTCACCTCCCTTGGCGGGTTCTTCGGCTTCTGGTTCCGGCGCATCGAGCAGTTCACTCATGCGAGCGGGGGCTGCGAAGGTGGCTGCCACATCACTGACCGCTTGGGTCTTGGCCATGTCCTTCCCCTTGGGGTAGTGGGCGCTGTCGAGGCCGCCGGTGAGGGGGCGAGCGATGACGAGGGCGCCAATCATGGCTGCGGTGAGCAGGATGCCGAGCACTTCGAAGGCGATGACGTGGTCGGTGAAGAGGTCCCCGACAATGGCGTCAAGGTCCTCTGCGCCGCCCATGCCTTCCTTTTGCCAGGGGTCGGTGCCGCTGATGGCGAAGGCCACGGCGCCGAAGGCCACGAAGGCGACGGCTGCGGCCATGAGCTTGTTCACGAAAGCACCTCCCTGTACGCGACGCTGCGCGTCACGCAAAGTCCGGCGCAAGGCGCCTGAGGTGCGTTCGTTGCGCTCTGCTTCACGAAAGCACCTCCTCTTCTTCATCGCCAGCCACGAACATGACCGCGAAGACGAACAGAGTCAGGATGCCGCCTACGTAGACGAGCACTTGGATGACACCGAGTAGAGGGCTGCCCATTTGGATGAACATGGCAGCCACGCCAACGAGGGCGAGGCCGAGGCCCATGACACTGTGGAAGGTGCGCTGGGCGGTGACGGCGAACAAGCCGCCGGCGAGGGTGATGGCTGCGATCAACCCGAAGGCGATCTGGGATCCAATCATTTGTACGGCCCCCTTCCGAGAGCGGCTTCATTTTGACTCAAGCGGTCGGGCTTGTAGTCGAAGTCACGCACGTATGCGCCGGTTTCGTACTCCTTACCCATGCGGATGGAGTCCGTGGGGCAGGCCTCTTCGCAGAGACTGCAGTACATGCACTTGCTGATCTCCACGGCGGGGAACTTCTGGCGCTTGTTTTGCGGCGTCTCGAATCCGGGGTCGTAGTCGACCATGTAGCACGAGCCGTTGGGGCATGCTTGGGCGCACAGGGTGCAGCCAATGCAGGTTTCGAGCTTGAGGTAGATACGGCCACGGAAGCGGTCGCTGACGGCTTGTTTTTGCTCAGGGTAGGACACCGTCACTGGCTTCTTGACGAAGTTAGAGAGGGTGACGCCCATACCCTGCAAAATCGGTGCGATGGGGACTTTCATTTAGCCCACCACCCCGAGTTTCACAAGGACGGCCGTGAAGACGAAGTTCAGGATGCTGATTGGGAGCATGACTTTCCACGCAACGTTGAGGTAAGTGTCCACGCGGACACGGGGGAGAGTGGTCCAGACCCAGAACACCACGAAGCACATCAGGAGCGCCTTCGACAGGAACCAGAAGATTCCCGTGATGGGGCCAAGGAATGTGCCGAGGATCGGGGCGAGGGTGACGAACGGTGCTTGCCATCCGCCCAAGTACAGCATCGTGATGAGTGCACTGAGGAAGAAGACGTTGCTGAAGATGACCACGAAGAAGAACCCGAAGCGCATGCCCGAGAATTCCGTCGTGTAACCAGCGACCAGTTCCGATTCAGATTCGGCCAAGTCCGTCGGGACCAAACCGGCCTTTGCGAGGCCCGTGACGAAGAAAATGAAGAAACCGACGATTTGTGGGATAATGAACCACAAACCGGCCTGGCTCGTCACGATGCTTTGAGTGTCAAGGGTTCCGACCATGAGAAGGACGGAAGCGACTGCAAAGATGAGGGGGATTTCGTAGCTGACATCCAGTGCGGCGGCGCGGACACCTCCGTACAGGCTGTACTTGTTGTTGGATCCCCAGCCGGCCATGATCTCTGCCAGTGGCGCGATGGCGCTGACGGCGAGAATGAACAGGATGCCGGTGCCGACGTTGCTGAAGAAGATCTTGTCACTCCAGGGAAGCGGTGCCCAGGCCATGACCGTAAAGGCGACGGCGATGTACACGGCGAGGCCCCAGGCGAGGCGGTCGGCGTTGGCGGGTCGGATGTCTTCCTTGGAGATCAGCTTGATACCGTCTGCCAAGAACTGAGCGATACCGCCAGGACCCACACGATCCGGGCCGACGCGGCGACCCATGCGTGCGAAGATTTTGCGGAACGCGAAGGTGAACAAGCCGCCAATGGATAGGACGACGGTGAAAACCACGAGACTGCCTATGAGGGCAGCGATGGTGCTGTCCACCCAAACGGGCGTTCCGGGGATGATGCTGTCGATGAAATTGGTGAGTGCGCCCATGGAAGTCCTCCTAACGGTCGATGTCCCCTAGGACGATGTCTATGGAACCCAACGTGGCGATGAGGTCAGCAATCTTCTGGCCGCGAGCCATTAAGGGAAGCACTTGCAAGTTGGCAAACGAAGGGGCACGCACGTGGACACGGGCGGGCTTGAGGCCGCCGTCGCCGATGACGTGGCAGCCGTATTCTCCCTTCGGTTGCTCGATGCGGGAGTATGCTTCTCCCTTGGCTTTCACGCGCAGAATCTTGCCGCCAGCGTAGGCGGGGTTCAGGTGCAGGCCATCGAGGTTGCGGTTTTGCAGGCGCTCGATGACTTGTTCCAGGATCTTTGCAGTCTGGACCATTTCGGCCCACCGAATCATCAAGCGGCCGTAGCAGTCGCTTTGGGTGGTGGTGGGGACATCGAAGTTGAGGTCCTTGTAGATACTGTAAGGTGCGACCTTGCGCAAGTCGTGGGCGATGCCGGTGGCGCGAAGCATCGGGCCGGTGACACCCCAGTCGAGGGCTTGTTCGCGGGTGAGCGGTCCCGTGCCGTTGAGGCGAGAGACGATGATGTCGTTCTTCTTCAGGAGGGTCTCGTACTCGTTCACTTGTGCCGGGATGCCCTTCACGAACTCCATGACGCGGTCCAGGTAGGTGCTGTCTTCGGGCAGGTCGTACTTGACGCCGCCAAAGCGCATGTAGTTGAACGTGAGGCGAGCGCCGCATAGTTCTTCGAGGAATCCGAGAATCGCTTCACGCTCTCGAAGGGCGTAGAAGACAGGCGTGATGGCGCCGAGATCCAAGAAGAAGGTGCCCATCCACAGCAAGTGGCTGGCAAGGCGGCTCAGTTCAGCCGCGAAGATGCGCAGGTGTTCGCCGCGCTCGGAGACGATGTTTTGGGCCGGGCCGCCAAGCAGTTCCTCCACGGCCAAGACGTAGCCGTGGTTGTTGTTCATGGCGGACAAGTAGTCCATGCGGTCGGTGAGGGGAATAAACTTGACCCAGTTCATGCCCTCGGCCAACTTTTCGCTGCCTCGGTGGAGGTATCCAATGACCGGTTCCACCGATTCGACGATTTCTCCGTCCAAGAGGAGCTTCAGGCGCAGCACACCGTGGGTGGACGGGTGCTGGGGGCCCATGTTGAGCTCCATGAGGTGGCGGTCGTCCACTTTGTGCATGCCGACGATGCTGGGTGCATCAAAGGTCGGGGGCACTTGGGCTGCGTAATTGATGGGTTGACTCACCAGGATCCCTCCTCTTGAGTTTGGAATGTGACGTCTTCGCCGTCGACCATGGCGACGAATTGCTCCTCTTGTTTGTCATCGAGGCGCATCGGGTGTCCGTGCCAGTCCTCGGGGAGGAACATGCGTCGCAAGTCGGGGTTGCCCTCGAATTTGACACCGTACATGTCCCACATTTCGCGTTCGTGCCAGCCGGCGGCAGGGAAGACGTCCACGAGGCTCTGCACTTGTGGGTTTTGTCCTTCCTCAAAGGAGAGGGGGACACGGAGGCGAAGTTCGGCAAACTCATCCGGGTAAGCGGCCGGTTTGACGAAGGCGTAGAAGACACCGCTTCCTTGCTTCTTGGTGTCGTAAGCGGACAAGCAACTGAGGATGCGGTAGCCGAGGCGCTTGACTTGCTGGGCGACGGTGAAGAGGCCATCGGGGGCGACTTCGGTGATGCCGTGGCCGTCTGCAAGCACTGCAAATCCGGTGACTGCGTCCTTGGCCTTCTCGGCGAGGATTGCGTGGTCTCCGGTGGGGGCGAGGGTTTCAACAACGTCGTCGGCCATTAGAAACCGAGCTCCAGGGTGTTGTTTTGGTCGCGGATCTTCTGTTGCAGCTTTTGCAGGCCGTCCATGAGGGCCTCGGGGCGGGGCGGGCAGCCGGGGATGTAGACATCCACGGGAATGATTTTGTCAACGCCCTTCACCACGAAGTACGAGTCTTGGTAGGGGCCGCCGTTGATGGCGCAGGCACCCATGGCAATGACGTACTTGGGTTCGGCCATTTGCTCGTAGAGGTTCTTGATGCGGGGCGCCATTTTCTTGGTCACGGTGCCGGGCACGATGATCAAGTCGCATTGGCGCGGGGAGGCGCGCATCACTTCAGAACCAAAGCGGCTCATGTCGTGCTGGGGACTTGCGAGGGTGCTGATCATTTCAATCGCACAGCAGGCAAGGCCGAAGCCGAAGGGCCAGAGCGAATTGCTGCGGCCCCAGTTGATGGCCTTGGAGAGCACGGTCAGCACGAGGCCGTCCTTTTGCTCTTCCACGACGATCGGGATTTTCAGGGACGATGGGTCGTCCGTGGCAGGATCAAAGGATTCCATGGATTCCTCGGCGGGCGTGGCGGCAGCCTGTTCGGTGCTCATTCCAATGCTCTCCAGCTAAGCAGTTTCTTGCGTAGTTCGTAGACGTATCCTACCAGGATCAAGGTCACGAAGAACGCCATCGCAAGGATAGCGGACGTGCCAATGATTCCTGAGTTGAATCGAAGCGCGAAGGGAATGAGGAACATTGCCTCCACGTCAAAGATCAGGAACGTCAGGATGTACATGTAGTACTGAACGTCAATGGGCCCACGGGCACCAGGTGTCGCCTTCTCACCACACTCGTAGTTGGTGAGTTTCGTGACACTGGCACGCTGCGGCGCCATGAACTTATTCCCGAGTAAGGTAACAAAGACCAACAGGAGGGAAACCCCGCCCAAGATGGCCAGGGGGACGTATTCCGAAGCGACGGACACCATATATAAACCCCAGGTCCGGGCGCGGCCAAGTGGGCGTTGCTTATGAGGGTTGTTATGGCGTGCGCGGGTGCACTCACTGGTTTTGCCGGGTCGTGATGGGGCGTTTTGCCGGCGATGCAGGCCTGCGGTCGAAGC
>JBFJXT010000085.1:0-8552 GCA_041623015.1 Thermoplasmatota archaeon
CCATCGCGACCCTGTGGCCCCGCCGATGGGCCAGCCAGGAGGATGTGGAGCGGCAATTTTTGGCCCTTACCACCACCCCTGCTTGCGAGCCATTTTTGGTGCGCCACAAAGCCTCGGGCGCGGCCGCCGGCAGCACAGCCTACTACAATGTGAGCGACGAGCACCTACACTTGAGCCTCGGCTGGACCTTCTACACCAAGCCATTTCGACGCACCGCCGTCAACACCGAAGCCAAATTGTTGCTCCTTGCCCACGCCTTCGAAAAGCGCCGCATGGAGCGGGTGCAATTCGATGTGGATGGACGCAATTTGCGCAGCCAAGAAGCAGTGCTTCGACTCGGTGCCACGCGCGAGGGCGTTCTGCGCCGACACCGTGTCCTCTGGGACGATTACATCCGTGACACCCACATCTTTAGCATCCTGCGCGAAGAATGGCCCACTGTGAAGGCAAAGCTCGAGGCGAGGCTCTCTCGTCCCGATTCAGATCCATCCTAGTCGAGACAAAATTGGCGCTGGTTGTGGAGGGCCTTGCTAGGCGTCTTCCCAGCCGTATCCTTCCTTCAAGGTGAACTCCAATTCTCCATTGAATCGACCCGGGTCCAGCCCGGCGTCTTGCTCCCCCTCAACGGCGTCGGCCAATCGCTCACCCAAGGCAAGGCACCGCATGACGCCAAACCCATTGTCGCCCGTGAGCACAAACAAGTCATCCGTTTCTGGCACCCCGCCACACAAAGCGCGTCGGTCAGGCGTGCCGACACACAAGCCAGCCCAGCCACGGCGAAGCAACGCGTCGCCACCCCGGTCAAACCGAGTCACCATGCGCTCGGCGATGCTCTGCACAAATTCCGGGTCCGCGGCTTCGTCGAAGTGGTTTGGATCAAACGGCCGCAATTGGGTTCCGTTGCCTGCCATCATGGAGCCTTCCGACTCTGGGCGCGTGTAGAATCCGTGCACCAAATCATGCACCATGGGAAGCGACGTGGCATCCTCCAACCCAAGACTGGTCAATTGGGTTCGGTACGCCTTGGCGGCAATGGGGTGATTCCACTTGGCAAGCAAACCCGCCGTCCACGCGCCGCCGGCCACCACAACCGCTTCGGCATCCTTTGGGCGCTCCGTTACTTCGCTGCCACTGACGATGTCCACGTCTTCATTGGCAAGACGCCCCGCAAGCAATTGCACCAAATCATTGGGCTCCACCGCACCGTCCTCTTGCGCAACGAGCACCTCTTCGCCCGGAGAAAATTGGACGCCGGGAAATTGTGCTGCTGCTTCGCGGAACGCAAATCGCTCTGGCTCCTCGCCGAGGTGATCTAATCGCTTCTCCATTTCATCCAACGCGCCCAGGCCCTTGCCGGCGGCGACCACGATGCTGTCGTAGGGCTTCCAAACGCTCCTTGCCGCTGGGTCGCCCTCAATCATTGCAAGGCTCACCAATTCGCCAATGCGGCCCCTGGTCTCCTGGATGAGTCGAAATTCATCATCGTGCCACGTCATGGTGCTGACAATGCCCGCGGCTTTGCCACTGGCGCCAATGCCTGGCTGCCCCTTTTCGATGACTTTCACCGAATGGCCGCGCTCTGCCAACGCCAACGCCGAGGACAAACCCAGCACGCCGGCACCAATGACCGTAATCTGCACGAACCGGCCAAAGGGGCCCCCAGTTCAACGCTACCGCTTGGATCGAGGCTGGCCAGACGCATCAAGGCGCCACACAAACCGCCACACCAACACAAATGCACCAAACGTCACCGCCAACGGCACCATCACCAGCGCCGCCACAGTCAAGACTTGAATCACTGCCAAGCCGCTGGCCAGCAACAATCCTGTCAAAATGACAAAGCCAGCCGCAAGGCCCAATCCAACTCCGCCCTGCCAACCCAGTGCCACGAAATGGGCAGATGAAATCAAGGTTTTTCACTTCTGGCCCGCCTATTTTTACGAAATCCTTCAAAAAGACGCATCCCTCAATCGGCCGAGTGTCACAAATTGATAGGGTGGGGGCATGAATTGCGCCATGGGCACAACGAATATCGCAGAGTTAACACTCGACGCCTCCCAACATAAACTGGACCTGCCCAACCAAGCGGCGAAGGGCCCACTGCCATGACGCAAACCACCGTCGTCATCGCCGACGACACCCCACACATTCGCCTCACCCTCAATGCACTCCTCGACACATCCGATCCCTTCCGCATTATCGCCGAAGCAGAAAATGGCGTCCAAGCCATCGAACAATGCATCCGGCTGCGCCCCGACGTGCTGCTTCTTGACCTCAGCATGCCCGTCATGGACGGATTTGCCGCCCTCGTCGCCATGAGACGCAAATGCCCCACCACCAAAGTCATCGTCTTCAGTGGCCAAGACCCACGAAAGGCCCGCTCCCGCGTCATGCGCCTTGGTGCCAGCGGTTTCATCACCAAGGGCAACGCCTTCGTAGAAGTCTGGAAGGAAGTATTTTCCATCCTCGCCAGCCAAACGAGTCTCCCGACACATCCCCTCAAACGGATGTGGCGCCGCGCCCGGGCCCAGTGACGCAAACCACTGTCAAATCGCTCCCACCGCACCAAATGGTCATATACCTCACCCTTGTCGCGCAGAATTGCATCCTCGAAAGGGGAGACACCGATCCTTAGGTCCCATGAGGCCCAGGGGGAGTCCAAATGTCAAACAAGGAAGAATTCGGAGAAGACTTCCGGTACCTCGTTCGTATTGTCAATACGGACCTGGACGGGAAGCTGAATGTCATCACCGCTCTAGCCGGTATCAAGGGCGTCAACGACCGCTTGAGCCGCGTCATCGCCACCCACGCAAAGCTCCCGTTAACGGAGCGCATCGGTGACCTGAGCGACGAACAAATCGACGCGCTCGTCCAGAGCCTTGAGAGCGTGGAGGATTACATCCCCACGTGGATGCTCAACCGCCGCATGGATCCCGACACCGGGGACGACATCCACTTGATCGGCAGTGAGATCACCCTCACACTTGAGCAAGACATCAACAACCTCAAGAAAATCAAGAGCTGGAAGGGCGAGCGCCACGCTCGTAACCTACCCGTGCGCGGACAGCGCACCAAGAGCAACGGCCGCACTGGAGCCACCGTCGGTGTCCAGAGGAAGAAGAAGTAACCTGGAGGTGTGAAGTATGGGTCAACCAAAGTTCCCGAAGAAGAAGTACGACACGCCTAACCACCCGTGGCAAGGCGACCGAATCAAGGAAGAGAACGAAGTTCGCAAGAAGTTCGGCCTCAAGAACAAGCGCGAGATCTGGAAAGCCCAGACCCGTCTGCGTGAAATCCGCGGCCAAGCCCGAGGACTCATCAGCCGCGCTCGTAACCCTGATGACCACCAAGCCAGCCGCGAGGCCAAGCTGCTCCTGCAGCGCCTCAACCGCGAAGGCTACGTGGGCCAAGACGCCACCCTTGGTGACGTGCTTGGTATGGACACCGAACGCATCCTCAACCGCCGCTTGCAGAGCCAGGTCTACCTGAAGGGTATGGCCCGCACCCCCAAGCAGGCTCGCCAGTTCGTCAGCCACGGTCTCATCACCGTCGGCGAACGCCGCGTCACCGTTCCCAGCTACGTGGTTCGCCGCGACGAGGAAGACCTCATCGCATTCCACGCCAGCGCCGCCGTCGCAGATGCCTCCCACCCCGTGCGCCCCCGTGCCCCCGGCCAAGATGCACTCGAATCCGTCGCCGCCCCTGTGGCAGCTGAAGCCACCGAGGCTGCTGCCCCCGTGACCGAAGCCGCCGCGGAACCCACCGAAGCCGCCGCCGAAGCCGCCCCCGAGGCAGCCGAAGCGACCCCTGAGACCAAGGAGGAATCCTAATGGCTGAAGCAAAGAAGGGTGTTGCACACATCTTCGCGACGTACAACAACATCATCATCACGGTGACCGACGCCACCGGTGCAGAAACCATCACCAAGTGCAGCGGCGGCATGGCCGTCAAGGCGCAGAAGGATCAAGGTGGCCCCCACGCCGCCATGACCGCTGCCCAGCGCGTCGCCGATGCACTCAAGGAGAAGGGCTTCAACACCGTCGACATCCGTGTTCGCGGATACGGTGGTAACAAGAGCAAGAGCCCCGGACCTGGCGCACAAGCTGCCATCCGTGGTCTGGCTCGCTCCGGCATCATCGTCGGTCGCATCGAAGATGTGACTCCGGTGCCCCACGATGGCACCCGCAAGAAGGGTGGCCGCCGTGGCCGCCGTGTCTGAGGTTCTCATGGCCATCAAGCTGGACATCAACGCAATCGAGGAACGCTCCTGCACGTTCACTGTCGAAGGGGTTCACCCCTACTTCGTGAATGCGCTACGCCGCGTGCTGCTGTCCGAGGTGCCCAAACTCGCCATCGACGAGGTCACCTTCTACGACAACACCAGCGCTCTCTTCGACGAGATTCTAGCCCACCGCATGAGCTTGCTCCCCGTCCCAACCGACCCGTCCACCCTCAACTTGGCCGGTCAAGTGAATGACGAAGGCAAGCCCAGTTACATGGTGCGCTACACCCTCACGAAGGAAGGCCCGTGCACCGTCTATTCCGGCGACATGGAATGCGAGGATCCGGCGTTCGCCATCGCGGACCCCAAGATCCCCATCGTGAAGCTCCTAGAAGGCCAACGCCTCATCCTTGAGGCAACGGCTGTCCTGGGCTCCGGCACGGAGCACGCCAAGTGGCAAGTTTGCCACGCGGTTGGCTACAAGTACTACCCCATCGCAACCATTGACCACAAGAGCATCACGCCCGAAATGGTCGAAGCGGTGGTGGCCAATACGCCCGCTGGAGTGCTCGGAAATGACAATGGAAAGATCGTCGTCCTCGACGAGCCCAGTGTCAACCGTGCAGACGATGCGACTCTGATGACCGACGGCGCCTTCAAGGTGGATTACGACGACCGCAAGTTCGTCTTCCGCTTCGAAACCGACGGTTCCCTGAAGGCTGAAGATGCCCTCATGAAGGCTGTGGAGCTCCTGAAGGAGCGCTTCAAGCTCTTCACCGAGGCCACCGGCAGCATTTAGGTCGGACACAGCGACACCTAATCTTTCACTCCTTTCCCAATCCTTCTCCCATTTTCATTCTCCTTCAAAATCCTCAAGTGGGCCGGCCAAGTGGGCTGACTCGTTGCCTTCGGGCACCTCAACGCAAGGATAGTCAAGCGGCCAACGACGTCAGGTTCAGGGCCTGATCCTTAGTGGTTCGCAGGTTCGAATCCTGCTCCTTGCACTCCCTCGCTTCGCTTGCTCGCGCACGAAGCAGTCCCCAGCTTCCAGAACCCTCGACAGGCTCAGGTTCTGAAAGCAATTCTGCTCCTTGCACTCCCTCGCTTCGCTTGCTCGCGCACGAAGCAGTCCTCGGGCGCTTAGCGCCCTCGGCTTTCAGAACCCTCGCCCGGCTCAGGTTCTGAAAGCAATCTTGCTCCTTGCATTTTCAACGACCTCGCACATTGCGTTGTCGGCTGACCCCCATCTTGTTTTGGACGAGGCGCAGCCTTCCCCTGTCTGGGGCTTTCCCAAATTGCCGCAAGACCCTCTTGCGAATGGGAATTTAGCATCCGCTCGCGGGTGCTTTGATCAAGGATTCTTCATCGCCCAATGGCGACACAAAAGCGGGCCTACCCGGATTCGAACCGGGGTTTTCGGCTTCGAAGGCCGAAAGGATATCCACTACCCTATAGGCCCCCAGTGAGGGGGGAGGGGAAGGGGGAAAGGGTGGGTTTGGGGGGCTTACTCTTCTTCGGAGTCGTCGTCAGCCGTTTCGGCTTCGGATTCCTCGTCTTCGGAGTCGCCTTCGAGTTCGACGGCTTCGCCTTCGGACTCTTCTCCCTCGGTTTCTTCGCCTTCGGGCTCTTCTTCTTCCTCTTCGACGACGATGATGGGGGTCTCGTCAACTTCGATGGAGGGCGCGCTGAGCACTTCGGTCTTGGCGATTTCTACGCGGCGCAGGGGGTGAACCTTGCGGCCGTCCTTGTAGATGGTGTTGGAGAGTTCGCCCATGAGGACGAGCTTCAGGAAGCCGCTGAGGGTGTTTTCCTTGGCGGCCTTCTCGACGTGTTCCACCATGATGCGGCGGATGTCTTGGGCGGCCCCGGTCTGGGCGCGGCGGTCGGTGATGGCGAACGGCTTGACGCGGATGCGGCTTCCGTCCTTGGTCTTCACATCGAAGACGGCGGGGATTTTGGTGTGTCCGCGGCGGGTCAGGCGGCGCACGTAGTCGCTGGTCATGTTGTGACCCGTGAAGACGGCCTTGGCCTGGTTGTCGTGGACTTCGTTGACCTTGAAGCCGAGCTTGACGTGCATTTGTCGCATGTCGCCGGTGAGGTCTTGGAGGGTGACTTCGCTGGTGCGCCCGATGAGCTTTTGGGGTTCGTCCGCAAAGGTCTCGCCGAGTTGGTGGTTGTTGAACGCGGCAGGGGCCGAGATCGTGTACCAGACCTTGGACTTCCATCGGTCCTTAACACGGCGGGCGGCTTGACGGGCACGGGCTAGAGCCATGAAGCGGCCGACATGGCACCTGTATTTGAACTCTATGCAGGCCCCTGTGTGAGTTTTTCGCCGCTTATCAGGAGAAACCGTTATTGTCTCAAAATTGGTACAATGGGTGTGGCCTTGGCAGATAACCCGCTATTGACAGTCCTTGGGCGCAAGGGGGCAGGCGCCGTTTTGGACGAATTGCGGTCAGGGTCTGGCCCTTGGACCTTGCGTGGTTTGGCGCGCTCGGCGGGTGTGCCAGTGGCCACTGCGGGCCGGGTTGTTGAGGACTTGGAGGCCCTAGAAGCACTCGATCGACTGAGGCCGGGTCGGGATGCGGTGATTCAATGGCGCCAGGGCCCAGTTGCAGATTTGTTGCGGGGGCTGGAGGTGCCCGATGTTCGCGCCCGCACTTTGGCTGCCTTCCGAGCAGGATTCTTGGCGACTGCGGAATCCATTCATGCCTATGTGGCAACGGGGGATCGCGCGGGTGATCCAAGAACGCCGCTGCGCATCGCCATTTTAGCCCACGATGAGGATGCCGCGTGGGATGCGGTGGGTCCTGCCCTGGACAAAGTGCGGGAAGAAGGGTGGCCCGCGCCTGACGTCACCGTGTACAACCCCGAAGAGCTAGACTCGGGTGATGCCGTGGATGCGGCGATTTTGGGTGACTATGATCCGAGCAGGACAGAGATGCCCAGGTAGGTGGCAACACCGATGGCCACGAGGATGCCGACCTTTGCGAGCGTGATGACGGTCTTCAGTACGAAGCGAATGATCAGCAAGCCCAGCACAATCAGGACAATCGCGATGATGATCGGCGTGGGGGCAGCAAAGTCTCCTGCCGAGATGAGCGGATAGAGGTCCATTGCAGACCGATTGGTCCGATGCTCTTGAAGTGCACGACTCGATTGCTTAGTCGTTTTTAGCTATTAAGTTAGTTGTTTTTGACAACTATTGGCGCAGGGCCTTCCAGAGGCGGCGGCGGTCAAGGCGGTAGACCCAGGTGTTTGGGTTGCCTTCCTCCTTGACGCGCAGGCCAAGGGTGTGGTCCTTGTGCTCGCTGAAGTCACGAATGTCCTCAATGAAATCAGCCGGCTGTCCGCGCAAGGCCTCGGCTGCTTCGTCCTCGTACGTGTCGTAATGGAACGGGAATGTCAGGCCGCTGGCGACCACTTTGATGGTGCCCTTGCCCCTTAGCCCAGTGATGGTAACCAATTCTCCAGTGAGGACGCGCTCGTGGGCATCCAAGTAGGGGTTGGCAAACCATTCGTTGCAATCGACACAGAGAAGCTCGCTCACATCGAAGAGGCCCTCGACATCCTCGTGGTCTTCGAGGACGCGCAGCAAATGGCCATCCTTGTAGGCCATGAACATCTTCGTGGAGTCGCAGTGGGGGCAGGCGTACATGGCGACAAAGGGCGCAGCCCGGGTGAGCGTTTGAACCCCTTGCTTAGAGTCTTGCGAAAAACTACTCCAACGGCACCGGGAGCTTGACCCGGCGCATTGCCTTGGCGGCCTCTTGCCAACGAGTCACGCGCTTGCCGGTGATGCGGTGGCCAAGCACATTGGTCTCAAGGCTGTCCTGGTACGCATTCACTTGCTCGGCAATCCTGTCGGGGCTACGCCTGCGCAAACCGTCCATCTGGATGCCGGCCCGCACCAAGACTTCGGCGTACTGAGGACCCACGCCCTTGATTTTCATGAGCTGGGCCATCGCTTGCCAAGATTCCACGGTCTTTTGCCGGGCGCCGATTCGATTGGCAAGTTGCTCCGGGTTCTCGTAACAGAGTCGGGCCGTGGTGCGAACACCGATGCGGCGCAAATTCTCGGCGTAAACCGGTCCAATCCCTTCGATGTCAATGACCTGGTGGATGTCGCCGTCGTAGTCGCGGTAGTCAACGCTTCGCGCTTGCTCCCTCACGCCGGGCCTAGATGGAACTTCTTTGCCTTTGGAGATGGTTCCATGGAGGTAGTTTGGCTTGTTGGCGATGACCTCCGTGTGCTCGGGTTCAGGTTCGTCCCAGGGTTCGGGTTGAGGTTCCGGCTTTGGTTCCGGCTGCGGCTCTGGCTGCTCAATGG
>JBFJXT010000086.1:0-8449 GCA_041623015.1 Thermoplasmatota archaeon
AGGTTGATGAAGAAGCCGTCACTGGGATCAATGTCGGCGCGGTAGTTGATGATGTAGGGGCCGCTGGGAATCCAGGGCTCGCTGGCACAGACTTCGGTCTCGCTGGCCATTTGGGACACGGGACTGAAACTGAAGCCGAAGGTTGCGATGTCGTCCGCGCCATCACCAATGGCTTGGAATTGCGCAAACAGTTGGCCGTTGGCGTAGACCTTGCCGTCACCCTTCTGTTTGAGGCCGGGGTTCAGGAAGTCCAAGAGGATATCTCCGCAGCAATCAAAGTCGCTGTTTGCTTGGCATTCGGTGCCTTGTTGACTTGCTCCATCGATTGCAAATGCCGCCGGAATGGACGCCAAGAGCAATAGGAGACAAAGGCCGGCCTGAACCGGACGCATGAACCACATCAGAGCACCGAGGCCCGATGGTGGGCAAAAGGATTGTTGTCGGTTCAATTTCTTCAGCCCAATGGGCCGGACTCCTAGCGACTCTGAAGAATGGCCGCCAGAGCAGGCCCAGGGTGTGCTCAAATTGTCGCTAAACCATCACCTTGAGCATTCATCCCGAATGACATCCAAATCCTTGGGGCCAATTGCGTTGCATGCTTCGCAACGTGATGTTGATTGGCTCGACCCTGCTCATGCTCTTGCTTTTCGTGCCCGGCGCTTCCGCCGCCGACCCCGTACAATGCACCATGGACATGGCCTCCGGCGAATACTACAGCACCGGCGCCTATCTCTTTGGCCACCAGAACATCAAGACTTACACCCCAGAGGCCATTGGGCACGCGGTTGTGTACTTCTACTGCCTAGGATTCTACTAGGCGCGCGTCGGGTTCAACCCTGCACATTTTCCCTATTTTCTCCCTGAATCCTTGTTCTTGAGCCCGACATGGGCACATTGAGAGAAGAAGGAGAACGGAGAACAAAATACCCGTCTCAGAGCCACACCTAAGTTAACGCAGCTCCGGCGCGAGGCCTTCAGAAGAGGCGCCAGATTACGACGCGTAGGTTCGAATGAGATCCGTGCGCGTCACGATGCCTTCAATGGTGCCTCGACCATTAACAATGGGCAACGCACCCACATGGTGCTCGCGCATCAAATCTGCTGCTTCCACGGCCGTCATGTCGCCATGGCCCGTGATGACTTCGCGGCGCATCCAGTCACCCACTTGCATGTCGCGAATGGTCGCTTTTTGCACGCTTTGATCGGCTTGTTTGAAGCCTGCAAAGGCGCTGGCAATCTCGTGCTCAGCAATGATGCCCGTAATTCGACCGCCATCAAGCACCGGTAGCCTTGCCACCTCATTGTCAAGGATGACTCGACGCGCATGAATCATGCGTTCGCTTGGGCCCACCGAGTGCACTTCAGTATGCATCAGTTCGGCAAGTTTCTGGTTGCTCTTGACCAAGGGCAACAAGTCACTCTTGGTGACGACGCCTACGAGGCTGTCGCCTTTGACCACGGGAATCATGGTCAAGCCCGGTTTTCCCACATCGGCTAGCAACGTAGCCAGAGGTTCGTCGGGATGGGCGACGATGAAATCCTTCTCCATGACGCCGCTGGCGTGCAGCGTGCTTGTCTGGATGTTTTTGTTGTGCGCGCGACCAAGTTTGTCGGCAATGCGTCCATCCGTGACGATGCCCACCAAGCGACCGTTTTCAGTCACTGGGATTTTGGTCATGTTGTGCTGCTCCATGAGGTTCAGCACATCCTTCAGATTCCGGTCCTTGTCCACGGTTATGAGATCCGTAGACATTACGTCTCGTACATTCATAGGGTAGCGCCTCAGCGTAGCGTGCTCCTGCCTCCAAGTGGGCGTTGGATCGCAAAGACAGACCAAGTCATGCCCATGCGCACCCTCTGCAGATGGTCGGATCGTTCCGGACCTTGCACGCAACCCTAAGTATCGAGCTTCGACCTTATGGTTCCTTCGTAATGACACAGCGATATAAGGTACAGAAAGGCGCATTTTGACCCAATCGGGAGTAGTTTCACTGCTGTCTCCCTCGCCTTTTCAATCACCCCCCGAACTTCTCCTCTTGTGTCCGCCACAACGGCCACTCGGCCAGCCAAGAAGGTCAACCGAGCCGCCAAAGGAGCCGCCATCGAGCTCAAAGCAATCAAATTGCTCGAATTGGAAGGATACACCATCCACCGATGCATCCGAACCGGCGTGCGCCGTGGCGGCCTCTGGATCAGCCAAAGCAACGACATCTTCGGCTGTATTGACCTCGTGGCCAAACGGCGAGGCGAACGCACCCGTTGGATTCAAGTCACCAGCCACAGCGGCGTTGGCCAGAAAAAGGACGACTTGGCAGAAGTCCCTTGGGACCCGTTGTACGATTCCGTAGAAATTTGGCGCTGGGTAGGAGGCGCCCGCCGCAAGCACAAATCAACAGGAGAATGGCTCGATCGCCAGTACTTCCAAATTTACCACTTGGACGAAGATTACGCCCTCATACCCGAAAATCGCATCCGCGAACCCCCCGAGTGGACCCCTGAAGAAGACTGCACCTTTGGAGGCGAAGAAGAATGACCCAATCCCTCGAAACCCTCCCCGGTGTCGGACCCGGCCTCGCCGCATCCATTCGAAAACGATTCGGCGGCGACCAAGGATTCTTTGACGCGGCAAGCCGACTCGACGTGCAAGCCATTAGCAGCGTCGACGGCATCAGTGAGCGCCGCGCCGTAGACCTTGTGCGCCATGTTCGAGGCGACGCCGATACAGGCCGATACCTAGCCACCCCCGCCGCCCGAAAAGTCCACGATGAAGTGATGGAACGATTGCTTCGCTTTGCCGCCACCGACGTTGGACGCAATCGGCTCCGACTCCTGCACCCCCTCCCCACGCCCGCCGCCGCCAATGAGCGAGCCGCACATGTGATGGAGCAAAAACAAAGGGTCTCAACCCTGGATAGGCGACGCGTGCGCGACCTCTTGCGCCGCATTAAGCCCCTCCAAGAACCCAATGCAATCTGCGACACCACATGCCTTGTCATCGCAGGAGACGATGAGACGTACGAGAACATGCACGAACTAGGCATTCGCCGCTGGGCCATGCTCGGCACCGCCCGAGATGTGGAGCAAGCCGGTGACGTTGACCTGCTGCTCCTCGTGGATGCAGAAGGCATCGAAGTGGACGTACCCCACGCCCACGACGTACTTTCAAGCGGTGGCCTCGCCTCCATTGCTCCCAAAGCACTTCTTGCGTGGGCCCGCGCCAACCGCAACACCCTCGAAGCGTGCCGTGACCTTGGAATCCTCTTGGATCGGCCCAGCAAAGCCGCAGCCGTCCTCGAAACCGTAGACAACTTGGGCCCCGTCGCCGCCACAACGGACTTACTGGAATCCGTGGAGCGTGTGAAGATGGAACTGGACAATCGCCTCGAATTGGCCGTCGCAGACCTGAGCCTAGGCGGCGCCGAATTGCTTCGTGCCGTCAGCAGCGGCACCCTCCCCCCGGCCCTGAAATCTGCCGTGGACTCAGTGCTTCGAGACGGACGCGATTTGCTGCGGGAGCGAACCGGCGTCAGTTTCCAACCGTTCCTTCCAAAGTATCCCGTGGAAATCGACGAGGACGAAGTGGACCGCGTCATGCAAGCGGCCCAAGCCCACACCCGGACCCAAGCGTTCGAAAAACAACAAGCCGCAGCCAAGACCGTGGCACAAACCCAAGAGCCGCTGGCCGCCGAAGTCGCTGCGTGGCTGGAATTTGACGCCGACTTTGCCCTCGGCTGCTTTGCCCACCACCTTGACTTGCACCCCGCCAACTTTGGCGAATCCCTTGCCTTTGAATCCAGCATCCACCTGGATCTTGCCGCAGTTCCAGGTGCTCAGCGCATTGCATACCACATTGGAGGAGACGCACAAATCGCTGTTCTTACGGGTGCCAACAGCGGTGGAAAATCGACGCTCCTGGAACACCTGTGCCAACTCACCTTCATGGCACGCATGGGCCTACCCGTGGCAGGAAAAGACGTGGAAGTCCCCTGGGTGGACGAAGTGCACCTCGTCACCGCCAGGCGGGGCATGGACGCCGGAGCCTTCGAAACATTCCTCAAAGGATTCTTGCCCGTGGTTCGCGGAGACGCAAAGCGCCTCGTTCTGGCCGACGAAGTGGAAAGTGTCACGGAACTCGAAGCGGCAGGACGCATCTTGGCATTCTTTGCCGATCGCTTGGCAGAGACCGATTCGCTTGGCGTCATCGTCACCCACATGGCAGAACCCCTTCTGGCAAACGTGCGAACCGCCAAGCTTCGAGTGGACGGCATCGAAGCAACAGGCCTCGACGAAAACAATCAGCTCATGGTGGACCGCTGCCCCAAGATGGGTGTCCGCGCACGCTCCACGCCCGAGCTAATCGTGCAGCGACTGGTTCGAATGGCCAATGCGGGAGACCGGGACCTGTACGGAGCGCTGCTGAATCGCCTCGGGGAGCCAGAATAAGCCCATCCACCCAAAAACAGGTAAATACGGCCCTCGGCTCGCGCGGCCAGTGCCCCGCCCCGCGGATGTTGAAGCCCTGAAGCAACTCGCCCTCCTTGGCGGCCTGCACGATCCCGTCGAATTGGCATCCGGAGAGTTTGCCGACCTCATTGAAGTGTCCCAGCAAACCGCGAGCCGCCGCCTCATTGAACTCACCGAAGAAGGATTCATTCGCCGCGAAATGGGCGTGCGCAAACAACGCATCCGCATTACCGCCGACGGCGAAAACCTCCTTCGCGCCGAGCACATGCATTACCGACGCCTCTTCGAAAAACAAGAGCGCATCCACATCACCGGCACCGTTCAGACCGGCCTTGGAGAAGGACGATACTACCTCTCCCGCCCTGGCTACGACGGACAATTCCAAGAACACCTCGGCTGGCGCCCCTACCCAGGCACCCTCAACCTAGACCTTGGCGGCGCCGAAGCAAACAAACTCAAATTCCTGCGCAAAAACCCAGTGCACCTGATTCAAGGATTCCAAGCGGAGGGCCGCAGCTTTGGCGGTGTTACGTGCTTCCCCGCGCGCATCGGAGACCAAGAAGTAGCCGCCATTTTGCCCAACCGCACCCACTACACCACGGTGCTCGAAGTGATTGCTCCCGTTTGCCTGCGCGAGTCCCTGCCCGTCATTGATGGATCCCGCGTGGAATTGGATGTGTTCATGGACGGACTTCCGGCCCTTGGATCAGCCCCTGCTTCGGAGGCCGATGCATGAACATCGAAGTGCTTCGCCTCGGCCACCGACCCCAACGAGACAAGCGCATCACAACCCACGTCTGCTTGACCGCCCGCGCCCTCGGAGCCCGCAAAGTCTGCATCGCCGAAGAAGATGGCAACGTGGCAGATTCCGTTCGGGATGTGGCTGCTCGATTCGGCGGTACCTTCGAGTTAGAGCACAACACGGGCTGGAAAGGCGTCGTTCGCCGATGGAAGGAGAACGGCGGCCAAGTGGTCCACTTGACCATGTACGGCCGACAGCTCGGCACCGCCGTTCCCGATATCCTAGCGCGCGGCCAGGACGTGATGATTGTCGTGGGCGCCGAGAAAGTGCCTGGTGATCTCTACAAAATGGCCGACGAAAACGTGGCGGTGGGCAACCAACCCCACTCGGAAGTCGCTGCGCTTGCCTTGCTGATGGATCGGCTACGCGAAGGCAACTGGGAATCGGACGAATTTGAAGGCGCAGAATTACAAGTGCTGCCCGAAGCCCACGGCAAGCGCGTCCTCGCCGCCGACGAACCCACCGAATCGGCCTAAAATCCCCATTCCACGGGTATGATGCCAAACCGTTATCCCGCCGGCAAAGCTGCCATCATTGCACCATGATGGTACGAACGGCAGACTGGATTCCAACGCTCGAAGACCCCGAAATTCAGAGGTACCTCTTCGAGGAAGTGGGCGAAGAAGGCCAAGAAATGGCCCAATTTTTGCTCGACAACGAACCCATATCCAGCGTGGACATTCTCGACCACTACGCCGAACGAAAGCCATCGGACGTGCGAAAGGTGCTCTACCGACTCATGGAAGCCCACGCGGCCGAGTACGAAAAGGACACCGACAAGGCCGGCTGGGAGACCTTCACGTGGCGCCTGGACTTGCCTGAAGTGGCGTTGATTTTGCGCCGTCGCTGGGCAGATGAATTGGTACACCTGCAGAAGCAACTGCGCTTCGAGCAGGATCACGAATACTATGCCTGCGACGACTTGCACCGCCGCATGGTCTTCGAGGATGCCATCGACATCGACTTCCATTGCCCCGTGTGCCAAAAGCCGATGGAACCCGTCGATAACGCCCCCGTCATTGAGGCAATCCGTGGCCGTGTCCAAGAGCTTCAACCCTTCATCACGGCATAAGGCCTGGAAGCGTCTCGTCGCTGCCAACCCGCCAGCTTGGGTGCTTGATCATGCCCTCGCCGTGGAGGGTCTTGCCGTTGCCATGGCAATGCGCGCCAAAGAGATGGGCCTCAGCGTTGACGTGGAATTGGTGAGCCTTGGCGCCTTGCTTCACGACATTGGTCGCAGCGTCACCCAAGATTTGCACCACGCCCACGTGGGCGCCGATCTGCTTCGCCAGCCGCCCCCTTGGCCAGAGCCCGTGTGTCGCATCGCCGAAACCCATACGGGTGCCGGATTGACTCCTGAGGACGCCAAATCAGCGGGACTGCCGCCGCGCGATTATATGCCGACTTCGTTGGAGGAACGCATCGTTGCCCATGCGGACAATTTGCATTCAGGGCCCCGCCGCCTGCTGTTAGCCGAGGTGCTAAGCAAGTACCAAGCCAAAGGACTCCCAGAAGCAGCCGCGCGCATTGAATTGCTGCACGCTACCTTGGGCCCTGAGTTGGGCTGCGACTTGGATCAATTAGAAGCAGTGGATTTGCAGGCTCCCGATGTGGGCGCTACCAGCGCGTCTTGAACCGCTTCGTCCACAAGGCGCCAAGATTGCCAAAGCCGTCGCGCCACGATTCAATGACCGCATCGCCGATGCGGGCGTGAAGCTCCGACGGAATCTCTGCCGAAGCCACGTCCTTGCGCTTGAATGCTTCAATCTTGATTTCCTGGCTAAACGCCATGCCTTCTGGCAAATCCTCGTAGGGGATGCGATCCAAGGCGCTGCGTCGGATGATCCACATGCCGCTTTGGCTGTCGCGGACCTTGAGCCAAAACAGGGCCCGAAGGGTCGCGCTGAGCACGAAGTTTCCAAGGTGGTGCTTGGCACTCATGCTGCCTTCGTGGAGGGTCCCATAGCGATCGCAGGTGACGAAATCCAAGTCGTTGTCCAACAAATGGCGCACGTACTCGGAGGTCTTGTCGAAGGGGTAGGTACCGTCGGCGTCGCCGGTGACAATCACGTCGCCGGTCGCTTCAGAAAATCCTCGCTTGTAGGCTCGGCCGTAGCCTTTGCGAGGCTCCGTGATGACGCGGGCGCCACGGGATTCGGCTTCTTCCTTGGTGCAATCCTTGCTGGCCCCGTCCACAACGACGAATTCCCAGCTCCAGCCGGCTTCTTCGAAGGCTTCCGTGTCCACGGCGTCGAGGGTAGGGCCGATGCCCTGTTCTTCATTCAGGGTCGGAATAACGATGCTCACTTTCATGCGGAACCTCCAGGGGGGCGACGGCCGACTTTGGCAGAGAGGTAGCCAAAGAACCCGAAACCGGCGCGAAGCAGGCCCCAGAAGGAGCCGCCTTGGAGCCGGAGCATTTCATGGAACTTGTATTGATGCCACAGCCTGCCGTGCTTGCGTGTCAGTTGCTTGCGCCCATAGCCGTTCCAGTAGGCTTGCTTGAGAAAGCTTCCCACTGACTCCCGTGCCCGTGCGTAGACAATCGCTTCGGGTGCGTGCACGATGGCGGCGCCGGTGGCCACGGCGCGGTAATTGAGATCAATGTCCTCGGCGGTGATGAACTGGGCATCGAATTGGCCAAGCTCCTCAAACAACGCTCGGGGATACGCCAAGTTGCAACTGGGCCAGGTGGTGTCTTGGCCTTGATGAGGCAATTCCACTCGGTGCAGGCGCGTGAAAGCCCAGAAGCCAATCACGTCGGTGCGGCCGGCCACCACGCGACGAGGATCTTTTTGCCAGGCGTCCCAGAGCCGCTCGGTCCAGTGGGCATTGGCGATGCAGTCTCCATCGATGAAGGCAAGCAATTCGCCAGTCGCCGTGGCGGCGCCTAGGTTGCGTCCTTCGCCGCGGCTGCATTTTCGCTGAATGATGCGAAGCGGGAGGCGGTCTGAGTAGGCTTGCGCAAGGGCGACGGTGTCATCGGTGCTCATGGCATCCACGAGGATGACTTCGACGAGGTGCTCTTGTCGCACGAGGCTGTCGAGCAAATGGGGAATGTGGAGCGCTTCGTTGCGCACGGTTACGATGACGCTGACGCCTTCTGTTGGCGTTGCATCTTTGTCCGAGGCCGATTGCGCCTTCACGAGGGGTCCACTTCCATGGCCTTCTTTGGGCTTCTGC
>JBFJXT010000087.1:0-8339 GCA_041623015.1 Thermoplasmatota archaeon
GGCCCCCTTCGATATGAACGTGTCTCGGGATGAGTAAGAAAGTTTTGGGGATGCTGTACCCATTCGAGTTGACCGAGTTAGCACTCGATATGCAAACAAAATCGCCAATTATAGATGAATAATCGAATTGGGTCCTTTTTTTTTTGGGGGGGGTCGCGGATGAAGGCCATCATGCAGAGCTCTAGAGTCGCTTGGCAAATTCGGCGTCCGGCGTAAGTGGGGTTGGCGTTTTTGCATTCGAGGGGCTGGAGTGCCTGAACATATCCACTTGAATCGGCCCATTGCAAACTTGCCATCAAGGAATTGGGGGTGGCCTATGCGTCGCTGGAGTTGCGCTCATCAGGTCCAGATCGTGCCAGTGCACGAGTCAAAGTTGGGGGTGGAGGGGGAAGGGAAGAGTGTCAGCATTGAGCAAGGCTCGAATGTGCTGCTTAGGCTTTCGCCTTGCGCTCGGCCTTGAGGGCCTGGGCTTGCTTCGTCCAGCGGACGTAGCGGGGCACACGCTTGAGGCGCTGGTGCTCGCGGAAGCACTTGCGGCTCTTGTAGTGGTACACTTCGCCGTTGCGCTTGACGTAGAGAAGGCCGGAGCCGGGCTCGATGTCTTCTCCGCTGAAAGAGCACTTGCGCTCCATTAGCGTCGTCCTCCGAGCTTGCGAGCTTCGCGCTCAGTTTCGCGCAGCATCAAGGTGTCGCCGACTTGGACGGGGCCCATGACGTTGCGGGAGATAATGCGTCCCACGTCACGGCCTGCCAGAACACGGACCTTGACCATCAGAACCTCGCCGGTCATACCGCCGCGGCCCATGACCTCAACGACTTCCGAAGGGAAGGCGTCGAGTTCAGTGATATTTTCGTCAGCCATGTGGATTCACCTCAGGCCTGTAGGGCGCCGAACTTCTTGACGACATCCTCGACGCTCTCGGCGGCAGTGCCGGAGTCTAGGATGGCGACGGAGGCGGTGCCGACGGGCAAACCGGCGGCGGCTCCGAGCTCAGCCTTGCTGGGGACGTAGCCGTAGGCGATACCCTTCTCTTGGCAGAGAAGGGGGATGTGGGCGAGGATTTCCTCGGGGGTGACGTCCTCGGCCATCACGACGAACTTGGCGGTGCCGCGCTCGATGTTCTTGGTGACCTCGTTGGCTCCCTTGGCGATCTTGCCGGTGGAGCGGGCCTTTTCAAGGGCCTCGTAGGTCTGGGTGCTGAGTTCTTTGGGCGTCTCGAATCGGACGAACATAGGCATGGTTTTTCTGTCTCCTCACCCCCCGGTCGAGCCAAGGGGTTCATGGTCATGGACAGCCCGCCTCCTTACGGAGCGGCGACCAGTTCGCGCGACGAGAGTGCCCTATTTAGACCCTATGCAGCCTTTCAGGAGGGAGTTCGGCTGCGACGGGTGCGTGGGGTGGTGTCTTCGGCGCGTCGACTGGCGGGTCGGGTATCTTTGACATTTCCGGCCTTATCTTCGGTGGTTGGGCGGTATCCGAAGTGGGCTTGGCAGTAGTCGCTGCCCTTTCGCGCGTTTTTGCGACATTGGGCGCCAGCGTTGGTGGTGGCGTGGCACTGCAATGTCTTGGTAGTGGCGGGGGTGCCAACGATGGTACCATCGACGCCGGGTCCGCCCTTGAGGACGGGGAGTCCGGTGCGTGCGCTGATGCAAACGTGGTGGTTTGCGGGACGTGCCATGAGGCTGCCGCGCTTGGGGGTGCGCTTGCTGAAGAAGTAGAAAATGCGTTTGCCGCCCGATCGGTCGGTGGTTTCGGTGCCGTAGAGGGTGTAGCCGTTGTACACGTAGGGGATGTCGGCGACCGGCTCAGGTTCAGGCGCTGGCTCCGGTTGTGGCTCGGGGGTGCGTTCTCGTCCAAGCAAGATGATGATGAATTGAATGATGAGGTGCAGGGCAAACAGAACGACGAGGGGCACGAACCAGGCGCTTAGGTTCACAAGGTCATCCCAAATCATCAGTCCAAACAGGATGATGCTGATGAGGGCGGCGATTCGGTGGTAGGTGCGGTATTGAGCCATGTTAGATCCTCCCTAGCGCAATGGCGGCGAGGGTGAGGCCGACGGCGGAGAGGGCCGCGCCGGTGTTGGTTTCGATGTATGAGGTATCGGTCGGGGGAATGTATGGGCAGCCAACGGGATGTCCATCCGTGCACCAAAATTCGGCAACGGTGCCGTAGCAATCCCACTTAGTGGGCTGAACGAAGCGTGGCTGCGTGGATTCCCGCTCCAGGGGGTCTTGGCCCAAGCCACGTTCCCGTGTATCGCTGATACCGTCGCCGTCCGAGTCGAGCACTTGCAGCTTGACATTTTGCAGACCGGTGTTGAAACCTGAACTGCCGTGAATATCGAGTCCGGCAAGCGATGTGCCTTCGATAGTGAGTTGCATGACCAAGTGGCTCATGGCTGGAAGCGGTTCGTCCACCGTAATGTGGAACTGTTCAGATTCGGGAATCAAATCGGTGATGCCGGCACGGTGCTTGGTTTCTCCAAGGAGGGTGAGGCTGCCGTCGGGTTCAGCAGCAAAGAGTCGAACCACGCGCTCGGTGTCCACATCAAGGGACACGCCGTAGCTGATGATGGCGTCCACATCTCCCACAACGGCCATGTCGACCGGGTACACGTGGGGCAAGTACCAGGCTAGGGTGCCGTCGCTGGCGCCGAGGGCAGAAGCAAGGGGAATGCGCAGATCTAAGTGGCCGTCGGCTGCCGGCACAGTGGGTCGAGCTGGGCTAAGCGTGAGGTGCTCGCCATGGGTGGGGAAATTTACGGACGAGTTGGTTGCAAACCAAGTGCAGGTGCTGGCGATTCCTGGAGCCGGCTGCGCATCTGCGGCAGGGAGCAACAAAATGATGGCCAAGGCTGTCAAGGCCGCCATAATCCGTAACTTGGACACAAGAGCCCGAGACAACGGCAATAAAAAGTGCCACCGGTGATTTGGCGGCGTTTGGCGCTAAACCATTCAGTTTCCTATTTTTGATTGCGCCGGAATATGTGCAACGATGCACCCGCGATGCCGCCGATGATGAACGCGAGTCCCGGGCCAGGGATGTTTGCATCGTTGCCAACGGAATCGAGATTAGGTTTCAATGTCCAATTTTCCTGTGCGCCGACCTTGAGGGTGAATGCTAGGGGTCTTCCTAGAGCATCTTGGTGGTAGTCCGTAACCGGTTGTGGCATCAGCGGGAACGGCGTCACCGACATGGGGTGTGGGCCTTCTGGTAGCGCCAGGTTTGCCGGGAAGAGGCCATCCGCGTGGGTGTGCAGCTTCGCGTGAAGCATCGGCACGCCAGCCGCATTGCGAATATCAATCTCCAGCTCTCCATGAGCAAATGGGCGACCGGCTACGTCGGCGACACTGAATTGAATCTCGCTTGGAATACCCTCTTCAAATGCGGGAGAGCTTAGTCTGAGAATTTGGGGGCCAGCAACGGAGGCATCCACCGGAGGGGCGACCACATAATTCAAGGTCATTTCGTCGGCCCAGTCTCCCCGAATCGCTTTCACGTGAAGCTGGTAGGCGCCGGGGACGGTTTGTTGGGTCGCGAGGGAGTAGATGCCGTCGTATTCATGCAAATTCTTGGATGAAAAGACGACACCTTGGGGGCCAAAGAGCGTCGCTTCGAAGTCTACGTGCTGAACCAGGCGCCCCGATTCGGGGTCCACCACGAGGGCGTTGAGGTGCTGCAAGGTGCCGGGGCCAATGATGGTGCCAGGGTCGAAGGTTCCAACCAAGTGGTATTGGCCGGTGTTTTCGCCGTGGGCCACTTCATTCAACGCCATGGGTGCAGATGGTGTGGATCGAGACGTTGCAGGCAGGCGCGGCTGTTGGGTGTCGAACGGGAAAAATTCCTCCAACACAACTGGCTCGAAGGCCGCACCGTTTTCGGAGGGGAAGGCTTGGTAGCCAATGTATCGAATCAGGTAGTTGCCGCTTTCTTGCAATGCCAATTGGATTTCTTGCGTCGTGGTGTGGCTGTGGCTGTGGGTTCTGAACACCAGTAGGCGATCAAGGTACAGTTCGGTGATGATGTCGGTGTGGTTCAGGAGCCGGCCCTCGGCGTCAAGCAAGGCAAGCTCCCTGGCAAAATCGCTGCCGGGAATGGCATTCACTAGCAGTTGGACTCCTGCGTGGGTGATTCGCTCGATTGCCTCTCCGGTGAGGCTTGCAATGGGGTGTCCATCATCGTTGAGGGCTTCCACGCGCCAGGTGCCGGGGACGGGGAACACGATGTCGACTTCGGCCATGCCATCATAATCGTGGCCACTTTGGGGTGTGGTTTGCCAGAGCACGCCGTCATTCAAGGTGATGCGCATCGGGATGTTTTGGTGAAAATCTGGGTCCAAATCATCGCCAAACACTATGACGGCAAAATGGACGGGGGTTCCCACGTGCGCGATGCCACTTGGACCAAGGTCGCTGACCACCACAACAGGGCCCGCCGCAGATTCATGGTCATGGCTCTGTGCAAGCGCACTCGGCGCGAGGACAAGCAGGGCAATCAGCAGGGGGAGTGTGGCACGAAGGGTGCGCATCAGCCCCGACCGGGGGGCGGCACACTTGATGGTTGCCCTGCCGGTGGCTGACGGCCCTTCGCAGGTGGCTGGGTTCGGCGAGCTTGGCCTTTTCGGCTCGACTGGCGCGGGTTGCCGTATTTGGGTGGACTTGGTCCACGTTGACTGCCCTTGTTTGCTTTGGGCGGCGCCTCCCCGCGTTCTGTTAGCACCCCAATGCGTGTGGTGAGTGCCTTGATGGTGCCTGAGCTGGACAGGGTTTCAACGGTGAGCGGGACCTTTGTGGCGGCTTCTACCGCCCAAGTGATGCGTGGCAGCCATTCTCGGGCATCGGCCAATCGATAATGGTGGACGCGGACAATGGCGTGGGGCCACTCGTAACGAGTCAATTGGGGCGCTTCGTCGTCGGGGATGTCTTCACGCCGCGCCCGGCCTAGAATGGCGTTTGAGACCGTGCGCCGGGAAAGTCGGGTCTCGCCGCTCAATTTGATGGCAACGTACCGCCAGTGGGGGTCGTGCGCCTTGCTCACAGGAGCCTCTTAGTGAACTTGCTTTGAGGCCCTTGCGGTCGCATCATTGGAATCGGCGCGGCCATCTCTGTGGGAAATGACCATTGAGCGAAGGGCCATCCCGATGGCGACCGCCCCGAACCAAAGGCCGAGGCCCGGTCGACTGGCGTATGCAGGGGCCCCTCGCCATGTAGCTGCATGGAAAAGAATGGGGCCCATGACGGCCGAGAACCCAAGCACCACGACAGAGCCGGCCAGAAGCGTGAGCAGGGTGGGTGGTGAGCGGGAGGTAAAGAGGCGCCATGCAGTCCACGCGAACACCAGCAAAGTGCCAAGGATCAACAGACTGGCACCAAGGCCGATTCCACTGGGGCCGCCGTAGGTTTCCTGAAATTCGCCAAAATACGATTCCGTGCGCTCGGTTCCGGCTAAAGTGGTGGTCTTCAGGTGCGTGGTGTGGTATTCTGCCGCGATGAATCGCTCTTGGCACACCCACCCTCTGTCTGGGGTTTCACTGCAGGATTTGAGATTGATATCCTTGTGAATCAACGGCATCATGAAGCTAGCACTCAATACCGCCAAGGCCAGAATCGCGAGGACGCCTCCCTTGGGCCATGATTTGAATCGGGGCAGAGAAAACTTGGTTGGGCTGATTCCCGGCGCATTGGAATCCGATGGCGCCGGTTCCGGGTCAAATCCAAACAGAGTCCCTGCGGGAATTAATGGAGATTGACCGCTGTGTCCGGGGGTCGCGGTGTGTATTTGTTGCAGCCGCAGGATTCCCGTAGTCCCTGTTACGCCAGCGAGCAGAAGCACTCCGGTGCCAATGGTTGGGTTCAGGGAATTTACTTGGTTGGCAGTCCACTGGGATGAGTGCCACACCATCCCTCCTAGGGATGCCAAGAGCGAGACAAGAAGGAGCCCCAGCGCAATCAGCGGGCTCCATCGTATCAACAACTCATGAATCGGATGTCCCTGGCGCTTGAAACCGGCTACCGCCGCCAGGGGCAATGCAAGTGCGGCGAGTCCCAGTAATTTTGGAGCCTTTGCAAGCATGGGGCTGGCCCACCAAGCAGGCTCGCCAATGGCCCCTTCGTCATAGGGGTGCCAGAATGGGTGCGTATCCGCATATTCCAGCGCCTCGGGCCGGCCTTCGAAGATTTCCAGGGTTCCGCGAAGGGCACGCGGGTCGTAATGGGCGATGACCACCGTTTCTACGCACCGTGCCCGGAGGCTATCATCGATTTTACATTCTGTGTAGCTGACTTCCTTGGTGCCCCAGGTCAGATTCAAGGACAGCAGCAGCAACGCGGCAGCGGCACCAATCAGGACCAAGGCACGAAGCACAAGCAAAAGGTGGAGCCTAGGTTCAAGAACCTTGGCGACCAGTTGCGAAACTTCGCTTGTATTCTGCGGCCTTGCTCAAGCGATTCAAAATTGCGTGGCGGCGCCGGGATTGGGCAAAACTGCGCAAACTGACTCCAAGCGGCGCCAGCAACGAGATGGGCAGTGCCACGGGAACCGGGACACCAAATCGCGTCAGGATCCACAGAATCGGGGCGGCGCTTGCAAACAAGAACACAATAGCCCAGAAAGGCAGAAACGGCTTGCCGGCGGAGTCCACCATGGATTCCGCTTCCTCGGGTGTGAATGTGTTTGCGGATGGCACCAGTGGCCGCGCATCAAATGCATGCCTCACCGCAGCCATCGCCTGGGTGTATCCCTCGGACTCGGATTGCCAAATGGTGAATCGCGTCGGCGTGAACCGCACCGTTTCAACACGGCCGTCTTCGCGCTCTAAGGCCAAGCCCATTTGCGTCACTTTGCCGTCGGACGAGGCAAACGGAGACACGAAAGCCCCCGTCACGTCGTAATAGGACGGGTAAACTGCCGTGAGGTCCGTCCACGCCACGAACGGGCGGCGCCACCGCATCAGCAGGGGCCGGCTGGGCGCAATGCCATGCTGGTGAATGCGGATGTCACTGGGGAACGTCAGGACGAGCCACGCAAGCGACAACAGAACCGGTGCCGCGTACACAAGATACAGGACGCTACGGTTCTCACGCGCTAGATTCTCCAGGCTGCCCGTGACGAATACCACTGAAAACAGCAGCAAGCCAGCGTAAATGATTGGATGTGCGCGGGGCGGACGGTACTCAAACAGCAAGCGGCCGCGTTCCATGAGCAAACTCACAGGAGTTTGGTGATCGCTTCAGCCAAATCGCCCTTGGTTTCCTCTAGGGTGGATTTTGCTGTGGCTTCATCGCAACCGGTTTGTTCCATCACCATGGCGATGTCGTCGGCGCTGGCTTGGAGGCGCACTTCGTGCTCTTGCACGGTGGGTTTTCCGCTAATTTGCCAGGTCTCGGAGCCGGGGGCCTTCATGATGGTCACGGAGGCATCCGTGAAGACGTAGTCCTTGTTTGTGGTGCGGATCACGATTTCCTGAACACCCTCTACATCGGTGACATCGATGCCGAGTTTTTTCATCATCATGGACATTTGACGCGGATCCATGCCGCCACCCATGCCGGGGAACATGGCTTCGCCCACCTGCGATGGCTGTATGACCGTTGCCGTGGTGGCCGCGCCTTACAGATCGCTCCATGTGCTTCGAATTGTGTGTCCCACGGTGTCCACGTAGACATCGTTCAAGGGGTTGGTTTCCGGCAGGGTGCCTGCGTCCACATGCGCGGTGGCACAGGCAATAGTTCGTCCATCAATGAACCCGTGTCCTTCCAAGGTGGGGGGTGCGGCGGTGTCTTCGGCGCAGCCCTTGAGCAGTGTCTCCAGCGTGTCTGCGTCGATGGAGATTTCCTTGTTTTCGGCGTGCATCAGGATTCTTGCCGCAACGCCCGCGACAAGGGGTGTGCTGTAACTGGTTCCCGAGTCGGCTCGGTAGCAATCAGAGTCTCCTTTACATGCCGCCTTGACTGAGTACAGCGCCGTCACCTCGGGGTCCATGCTTCCAAGTGGAGCCACCGGAGCGCCCGTGGAATCTGCGCCACCCACCACCAAAGAATAATCGCTCATTGCAGGGGCGTGCAGCCAACTCATTGAAGGGGTTCCCGTGTTCCCGTAGCCATTTCCAGCGAGAACCACCGGCAGCACGCCCTTGGACCTAGCATACTCTAGGGCGTCCAGGAGCACCTCGTCTGTGGCGGTTGGGGGTTGGGTTGGAGAGTACCGGAACTTACTGATGCTGATGATGTCCGCGCCGACCGTGTCGGTTGCCCAACGAATCGCATCTGCCAAATCTGCCCACGATGTGCCTCCGTTGTCATCGAGTGCCACTTGGCCGATGGCAAGAGAAACGCCC
>JBFJXT010000088.1:0-8327 GCA_041623015.1 Thermoplasmatota archaeon
AACACTGTTTCTGACAAATTCACCGTCAGCGCCAAGTTCTACTCGGTTGTCCAAACCAAGGTCGCCCAGCAAATCAAGCAAGCTGGTCCCCAGAAGGACGTTCCTTTTGAAGTCCAACTCGACAACTTCGGCAACGCCCGTACGCAAATCTCCTTCGAGATTAACGAGCGCCCCGGCGGAAGCAAGTGGAGCGCCGTTGTCCCCGACGACATCATTCTCGACAGCCCAACCACGGGTGGCGCCAAGACGTCCGACACCGCTGTGTTCACCGTCACCACCCCCTACAAGAACGGCTGGAACAACGAACAAGGCACCTACCGCCTCAAGATGAAGACCTTCGCCGCAGATGACCCCAGCCAGGAGGGTGTTGAACTCTTCACCAACGTGCTGGTCCGTGTGCGCGGTGTCTACGTCCCCAGCCTAGAGCCCTTCGTGATGGTTGGCGCCGTCCTCGGCAGCGCCTTCATCGCCCGCCGCCAACTCCAGTAGGCGGGGCCCTTCCCTCAGTTCCTTTTCCCACTCTCCTCTTTCCTTTCTCCTTGAACCTGGTGAAGGTGTCGTGAACCATCGAACTATCCTCCTTGGAATCCTGCTTTTCGCCAGTGTCGTGAGTGTGCAGCCAAGCCACGCTCAGGAAGCACAAGTGCTTCACATGGATATCTCTGTGAATGAAGACTTCCAGAGTATTTCGACGCCAGGAATTGCGATTTTTGAAGTCACCATCCGAGACCAATCCATTGATGGGACAGGTGGGATTGAAAATGCGCCCGTCTTTGGCCTCAATCACAATATTCGGTATCTTGCCACTCCCGCTGAGGAGAAGCGAGGCTGGGTGGTTCAGACGCCGCCTGGGGCCGTGACTCGAAGTGGCGAAGAAGTGACCGCTCAGTTCCGCATTCTCAATACGCCTGCTGCGTCGGATCCCTTCTACTCCGTCAACTTGACTGTGGAAATGTCGGCCGGCGCTGAGACCATTTACCGATCAGTGAATGTGGTCGCATATACCCAGGGTCTTGCGGGGTTCAACGCCCAATCCGGCTCATCGTTCCTGGTTAAGCCAGGGCAAATCGACACCAGTGTGCTCAAGATCACAAACGCGGGGCTGTACCCACGTGTGTTTGGATTTGAAGTGGCGAATAACCCGTGCAACGTGGGAATTACGCCACCTTCGTCGGTTGTAGTCGGCGCCAAGGCCACCGAAGAAGTCCCTGTGAGTGTCCGTGGCCCTGAGGATAAGGGCTGGTACTTCACGGAGTCCTGCGCCGTGACGCTTCGTCTCATCCCGGCAGATAACCCAAACATCGAGCAAACGGTCATCCTGGGTGGCCAGGTGAATGGCGGTTACTTCAATCCGGTCTGGGCATTCTGGGCCGTGGCGATTGTGTTCGCCATTATTCTACTCATTTTCATCGTCGCGGATCGAAAGGCCCGCATTGAAGAGGAGCTACTGGGCAAGCCCCAGCGCCCCTGGACGATTCCGGTTGAAGCCGTCTACCTCAAGCACCTGAAGGAGCGCGACCCCCGTGCTCATTACGTGGTTCGCCACTTCCTCATGGAAGAAGAGTACCAATCGTCGCTGCTTTGGTACAAGGATTTCAAGCGCGCCACCTCTGGCGGTCGCTCTAAGGAGCGTCTCGTCGTCCAACAGGAGCACAAATTGCAGCGATTCGAAAAGCGCTGGAAGCGCCGCGTGGCTCGCCCTGTGGTCGTTGCGGATCGCTTCGAGAACCGGCTCCAGAAGAAACTGGATCGAGAAGGCAAGGGCGCGCTTCGCAAGCAGCACCGCAAGTGGCGAAAGACCACGAAGAAAATGCAGCTTGCTCACGACGCCAAGGTCACTAAGGCCACGGAGAAGTGGAAGAAGCAAGCGGCTCGCGCAGAAAAGAAGGGCAAGCCCGTTCCTGAGGCACCGGCCTTCTCGGATCCGGATTACCCACGAGAACCCAGTTTGGACCGCCTGCTGCTTGCTGATCACAAGTGGAACAAGAAGGCCCAGCGGTTCCGCCGCAAGCAGATGAAGCGCCAGGGCAATCTCGAGGTGAAGTACGAGAAGAAGGAAGCGCGTCTTCTGCGTAAGGTTCGCCGCCGCGTGGACAAGGTGGCGCGCAAGTTGGATGATCCGGATTTTGCAGCGGAGCACCCACTTCTTGGCGGCAAGGCGGCTGCCAAGGCCGCTAAACAGCAGCAACAGTGAGGGCGCCGCCTAGCTGCAGCTCACAAATCAATCAGTTCCGAGCGTAAGCAATCTGGCCAAAATGGCAACCCAAGCGTGGGCTTACTCTGGCATACGCTTGAGGTCTACAACCTTGATGTCGTAGTTCATGGGGCAGTCAATTTTCTTGCCCACGTTTTCAATGGCGTACCGTGTGCCTGCTTCCACTCCCGTGGGGTGGCACAATTTCCAGTTGGCGCATTCGGCGTAGCCGCAATCAATCGGGTTCCACGTTGCAGCGGTGCCCTTCAAGTGCTTGGGTGCAAGGCTGGTTTGGAACTTTGCCGGGCCGACTTTGACCACGGCGACTCGGCCTTCGTCATGCAATTCGCAGGGGTGGCGGACGGTGCGCACTTCGAGCACTTCGTACATGGTGCCTGGCTTCAAATTGAAGCAGAGTTTTTGCACGGGGCAGGCGGCGCATTCAATTCCTTTGTTTGGGCCGGTGAAAGTAAAGCGGTAGCCGGGCTTTGCAAGCTCGACGGGGACAAGGGTAAGGCCCTCCATATCGCGGCCACGATGAGGGGGTTATTGAGGTTGGGCCTTGAGGTCGGCCCGGACGTATCCGGAATGTCCCAAAGTGCACGGTCCCGAGGGCTTTTCAGGCGTTAATTGCACCTGATCAATCCTCTTTTGCCGGTCCTACAACACGCCAGTGGCCTTGCAGGCGGAGATGGCGGCGTCACGGGTGAGGCCACTTTCGCCAAGGATGGTGTACCGTGACCAGCATGGTCGCGCGCCTTGGGGGGCCTTCGTCCCCCCGGTTCCGAGTGGTCGGTGTTACAACACGCCAGTGGCCTTGCAGGCGGAGATGGCGGCGTCGCGGGTGAGGCCACTTTCGCCAAGAATGGTGTACCTCTCGGGGCGCAGGGTGTGGCAAGTGGTGAGCGCCTCGATGATGTGCTCCTTGCTGATGCCTAGCCCCTTTGCGGTGGTGGGGGCGCCGAGGGCATTCAATGCATCTCGAACTTGCTTCCAGTTGCCGCCGTGCAAGTGCATCATGAGCATGGTGCCAACACCCACTTGCTCGCCATGCATTGCTTTGCCGGGAACAAGGCGGTCCAATTGGTGGCTAAACAAGTGCTCGGCGCCAGAAGCGGGGCGGCTACTGCCGGCCACGGCCATGGAGACACCGCTGACGATGAGGCTCTTGACCGCAATCCATGCACTCTCCTGAAGGCCAGGGCGAATGGAGTCCACGTTGTCGAGAATCAATTGCGCGCCACTCTCGGCAAGGACTGCTGCAAAAGTGCTGTATTCCTCAGCCTTGAGGCGGTTGGCCAATTGCCAGTCCTTGACTGCGGTGAGGTTGCTAATGACATCGGCGCAGCCAGCCGCGAGCATGCGGTACGGGGCCTTGCTGATCACTTCCGTGTCGGCCACGATCGCCACTGGGGGCTTGGCTTCCTTGCTGGTGCTACCGGTGCTCTCCTTGATGCTGGCGCGACCGGAGCAAATTCCATCGTGGCTGGCACTGGTGGGGACGCTGACGAAGCCAGGGCCGTGTTGGAATGCTGCGAGTTTGGCCACGTCGATGACGCTGCCGCCGCCGATGCCGATGTAGATACCTGCGCCCTCTTTTTTGCCTAGGGCCACGGCGCTGTGAACAGAGTGCATGGTGGGGCCGGCGCTCTCGTAGAACACCGTCTCGAATCCTGCGTCGTTCATGCTGCGTTCGCAGGCGTCTCCGGCCAATTTTCGCGTCATGGCGTCCACAACGAGCACTGCCTTGGGTTGTGGCTCAAGGTCTGCCACTATGGGTCCCAATTGTTCCAGTGCGCCGCTTCCCACGAGGACGTTGCGCGGGAACACCATGTGCTTCATTTTAGGAAGGGACTCCAGCATGGAATTCAGTCTAGCCAGAGGAGGTTCTTAAGAGGGAACGGCCCGCGTCGACGGGTTGCCGTGATGGATTCGCTTGGAGTGTCGTCAGGCGTCGGTGCTTGCAGCGTTTCTCGCTTGAAGCGATCCGACGAGTGTGGTGACGGTTGCTGCGAGTGTCAGGACGCAGGCGGCGCCTGCAAGGAAGAGGCCCGCGACAAAAGATGCCGTTGCCTGGCCACCAAAGAAATCTCGGACCGCGGATGCAATGCCCATGGGCAGGAGGATAGTGCCTGCGATGAGGGCGAAGAACCCCGCAGCGGAGGAGGCGGTGGAGGCAATGTCGAGTCCCCGTTGGGCAACGAACAAGTCGAGAACCCCCAGCACGAGGGCCACGAACGCCAAACTGGTGCCAATGACGAGCAGGGGCCCGGCAGCTCGCATCATGCCGATACCTTCTGTGTCGTCCATGTCTCGGTTCGTGTACTCAGTGGATTCGCCGGCCACTTCAAGGGAGAATGCGCTGAAGGCGCCCTGGAATTCAACTGACCCTCCACCAAAACCAAAGTTGGGCGCATTGAGGTTGCCTTCAAAGTCAACCCAGGCAACCCCCAAGGACACCGCACCTAGAATGCCTGCCACCAGGAGCAAACCCAGACTCACCATGGACATGGGGGGAATGGTTGCAACGGGCTGACGTGTGGCGTTTTGAAGATCATCCATCGGGGTCCACCGCCGGCGGTGAGGCCAGCAAGCGTTGGACTGAGCTGAACCTCTTAGCGCTTCGTGTGGGCAAGCATCAAGGCAAGGACGCACCCTGTAGGTGGCATGGTTGACCGAACCCAAGATGATGCGGCACTACGCGAGCTGCTCTCTGCACCTCGCCGAATCGCTGTGGTGGGGGCCAGTCCAAATCCTGCCCGCGATAGCCACCGCATCTTTGCATTCCTCAAATCACGGGGGCACCATGTTTTGCCGGTCAACCCCGTGGACGACGAGGTGTTGGGGGTGCCATGTGTCCCTGATCTCGAAGCTGCAAAAGCCGCGTGGGGACATGCTCCTGAGGTGGTGGACGTGTTTCGAGCGCCGGAACACTTGGTGCCCATCGCCGAGGCTGCCGTATCCGTGGGGGCCCAATGGTTCTGGTGTCAATTCGGTGTGGTCAATGACGAAGCGACCCAAGTGGCGCTAGAGGCGGGCCTAGACGTGGTCATTGACCGGTGTATTCTCGTGGAAACGGGCCGACTCGTCGGCTAGCCCAAATCCCGTGCCTAAGCGGTGGGGACGGCCCAGGTGTCGTCCGCAGCCGTGGTGGCCGACTCTTGTGCGTGACGGTGGAAACCGCATGCGCCACAGGTGGGGATGACGCCCAGAGCGGCCTTGGTGCGGGTGTTGCACTCGGGGCAAACCAGGGTGCGCTGACCGCCATCATGTTGCTGCGCTTCCACGTGGGCCGGGTAGTCTTCCCAGGTGTTGGTGGCTTCTCCAACCACGTTGCGGATGGTCAGAGCGAACGCGGCGCCAATCAGCAGCAGGAAGAAGCCGAAGCCGAGCAAGAAGAGGCCAGCAAGGGGGTTCAGGCTGTTGGCACTGCCAAACAAGGAGTCCACGCGAGCGCGCATGCCGAGAATCACCAAGATGGTCACAGCGGCCACGGCGGCGGCTCCGACGATGGTGATGACGGCGCCGAAGCGGGTGGTGCGCTTGGGGAATACCAAGACGACACCAACGATGGAGACCAAGAGGGCCCCAATGGCGGTGAAACTGGCGGCGACCATGAGGTTGCTGCCGGCGTCGCCATCCATGCTGGCATCGGTCCAGCCAACGGCGGCGGGGTGGCGCAGGACAGCGTCGTCATTGGTTCGGGCAAAATCGTACGTGAAGACACTGTAGGTCTCCGTGTCTCGAATCGAGTTGCGCTCGGTCCAAGCTTCGCCCGTGGGCAAGAATGCCCCGAGTCCTGCAAGGAGCAGGCCAACGAGCAAAAGGGTGGCGGCGGTGGTCTTCATTGCAGATGCCATGTGAGCTCCATGGCCCCTAGGGGCCGGTAACGAGTGCCCAGCGACCGATGCCTATATCACCATTGTTGACCCCGTCTCTGTTGGTGACGCCTCGAATTTTGGGTGCGGTGGCCCTGGCCGTGCTCCTCTCAACAGCCCTTCCCACGGCTTGGTCGCAAAACCAGCCGCTGACTTCGTCGGATTGGTCTAGCTTGGAGCACCGGTCGGATTTGGTGGCGCCGGGTGAGCTTGAGGGCGCTGTTCGAGTGCTGCGATTTGTGCAAGTGAGCGACGCGCATATCTTGGACGACGATGCACCGTCTCCCATGCGTGTTGAGTTCTTGGATCCCCTGGGCCCGCCCTTCGAGTCTGCCAGTCGCCCACAAGATGAGTATACAGACGAAGTCCTCGCCGCGATGGTTGCCTCCATCAACACGGTTCACGCCGAAGATCAACTCGACTTTGTCATCAACACGGGCGACAACATCGACAACGAATTGGAAAACGAGTTGATGCGCTTCATTGACCTCTGGGAAGGTACCCACACCACCACCGGCCCCGTCAGTGGCATTGCCTGCGTTCCCGATGGCCAAAGTATCGATTGGAATGACAGGGAAAACGACGAAACCAATCAATGCACAAGCCTGCCCGAGGCACTCGCCGGCAATCACCCGGCCCTCGCGCCTGGATTGCCCTGGTTTGGGGCATTTGGAAACCACGACGGCTTGATCCAAGGCAATGTGCCCATTGAACCGGGCTTCCAAGAGGCCGCCGCGCAATTTGGCCGCTATTTCCTGAGCCAACCAGAATTTGTGGGCATGCACTTTGAGAAGGGCGAATCGTGCATCGCAGGCAGTCCCATGGGCAGCGCCGCTGATGACAACGGCCATGGCTACGGATTTGCAGCGGATCGCCTCTGCGACGAAAACCCGGACAATGACGGCTACTATGCCTTCGACGTTCGCGGGGTTCGATTCGTGGTCCTCGACACCGTCAACGACGACTTTGTCACCGCGAATGAAAACCTCGCGGGCCTCTTCAATCCCCAATCGGTCGTGGGCAATGACTTGATTGGAGGCTACTCAGAAGGCTCCGTGGATCCTGTGCAATTTCAATGGCTCTTGGACGAAATTGATGCCAACAAGGACCGCCTGGTGGTGGTGCTCAGCCATCACACCGTCAACAGCATGTTCAGCAGCCGCACAGAAGGAAACTGCGGCGGCGGCCAATGTCTCGATGACTTGTTGACGGCAGCGGGATACAAGACAGGCCCCGAAATAACGGAGGTCCTTGCCGAGCACAGCAACGTGGTCGCTTGGTTTGGCGGTCACACGCACCAACACCGAATCCAAGCCAAGAGTATCGAAGGCGCTGCCGGGCCCGGATTCTGGAACGTGGAATCGAGCAGTCTCATCGACATGCCCCAAGAAGTCCGCGTGGTTGAACTCTGGATGACTGCCGACGGCACCAAGGGGTTCTGGGCCATGACTCGACTGGGCCACAATTTTGAGCTGAGCAAAAACCTCGCCAAATCGGACACCCAAGTGGATGCATCCGTGACCCAAGGTACCCCCTCGGACCAGGATGTGTTGTTGTGGTTCGATATTCCCTCAGGTGTTGCCTTGGAGCCTCAACCCAGCGTCATTCGTGTGTTGGATGTCACGATGGTCGAACCTGCGCTGGAGGGGCAATACCATGGGCTCTCGGGCGATAGCAGTGATCTGATTTTCGAGGCCCGCGATTCGTTGCTTAACGTCACGGTGCCCGGCCTCCAAGGAAATGCCTCGGTGTTGTACGGGGCCACGGACAACGACATGAACCAAGTGGGTCTGAACGCAACCGTGCTCTTGGATTTGGGAGATGGACGATACTCGGTGCCGTTTTCCCCCGAATTTGGCGCCACCTTCTACGTTCAGCTCCACATGACGGATCCGTCCAGTGTCTACGAGGATGTGGCCCGAACTCTGAGCCTCAGCATTGAGCCTCGCTCAGTCACGGCGGTGCCCGATGAAAAGAGCCCTGGCTATGGTGCCGCCGCGGTGCTCTTGGTGCTGGGTGCCCTCGTGCTGGTCGCCAAGCGCCGCCGCCACTAGGTCTACGCTCAGAACAAGTGGTCTTCGATTTCCCGGGCAGGTCCGCCAGGAAAGAGTCGAAGCACCCGGGCAACGCCGGGAATCCCAGCCACCGCTTCGGCCACTTGATCTTCGTGGGCGCTGTCGGTGTTCAGGTATGCCGTTGCACCCGTGTCAATGCTGAACCAAACGGGGACGCCCTCGGCACGCAATCGGCGCACC
>JBFJXT010000089.1:0-8301 GCA_041623015.1 Thermoplasmatota archaeon
GGATCTGCGCCGACGCCTCGGTACTGGGCATCGAGGTTGTCCCAGCCCATGAGCTTGGCATCCAGTTCCAGGGCTTTCCTCGCCATGGTCTCTGCGCCTTCCTTGTCTCCTCTAAAGAATGTCCAGTGAATCCATTTGTCATTGCCAAGCGGGTTCAATTGGGATCGGCCACCGGGAGCGTGGGTGCCGATGGTGTTGTAGACGCGGCCATCTGAGTCTGGCTCAGGTGCCTCAAATTCCATGACGCCAACCCATTGCATCGCGTCGGGGTTTTGCGTCGCTTTGAAAAATTTGGAGACTTGAGACCGAGCGCCGTCTGCAAAGATGAGTAGCTCCGGTTGGAGGTCCAAGCCTTTTGCCACCAATCGGCGGTCTGGTTGTACCTCCACATCTTGGATGCCGGTGTGGATGGTAACGCCAGCTTCTTCGGCCAGTTTCGCAAGGTATTGATCAAAACGGGTTCGATCCATCAGCGACAGCCCGCCGTCGATGAAGGGGCCTCGTCCGTCCTTTCCTCGCAATCGCGTTCCGGAGAGCCTGCGGGTGATGGTGTGGTCCGGCTGGTCAATTTGCTCGGGCCAGAGAAAATCCATGGCTGTAATCGCGGGCGCCGCGGGCACCCCAATGGCTTCCTTTGATTCAATCAGAGTCACTTTTGCGCCTGCCTTTGCTGCTGCGATGGCGGCAGCAAGCCCGGCGGCACTTGCGCCTATGATTGCAATCTCAGTCTTCTCCACGGGACGCCGACGTAGGTCGTCATGCAAGAAGTTTGTCGGTTGGCTCTGGAGGTGTTCATGGCGAGCGGGGTCGCCCGATTGGGCAGCGCTTGGACCAATTTATGGGTATACTGCAGGGAAGGAGTACTTTCGTCGTCCTGTAGACAATAGGTTTACAGGAAGGACCCGAATGCGGCGCCATGACCGATGGGAGGCAACTCGAAGCCTATTGCCAAAGCTGTCAGGATGTCAGGCACCACCACATGACTGGCACGGACCCAGGCTCCTGCGTCTGCAACGGATGCGGTGCAATCCAGCAAATGATGGTGCCGGTGGCCTAACCAATTCGATCAAGGTCCAAGTCACTCGACTTAGACGTCTCCTTCTTCTTTTCGGGCACTTTGCCCCGCCGCGCCTCCAAGTCGTCCATGGCGTCAAGGACTCCCGTGCGCTTTCGTTCTTCAACCATGCGCCTGCGAGGGCCGGGTGGCCGATAAATCTGTGCTCCAAAACACCTAACGGGAGCCAACGGTGGCCCCCGCATGGAGGGGGTGGTGTTCGATTTTGATGGTGTGATTGCCAAGAGCATGGAGCAACACGCAGAAGCGTACCGCCGCGTCCTGGGGCCGCTTGGCGTTCAAGTGGAGGACGGCCAGGTGTTTCTCGTAGAAGGGGCTCGGAGCGAGTCGATCATTCGAGATTTCTTGGCAGGCGCCGGGGTGTCGGTTACGCCCTCCCAGATTGAGGTGCTTGCAAATCAAAAGCAGGACGCATTTCGTGCCCTTGGAATGCCCCACTTATACCCTGGCGCCGCCAAGATGGTGGATGCGGTGCAAGCAACGAGGCCCACAGCGGTGGTGACGGGAACCCGATTGCAGAACCTGGAAGCGATGATTCCAGACTTACTGCCCAAATTTGGGGCGGTCATGAGCCAAGAATCGTACACCCATGACAAGCCCCACCCGGAGCCCTATGCCAGAGCCGCCGAAGCACTGGGGATTGATCCGTCTCGGTGTGTTGCCGTGGAAAACGCCATTCGAGGGGTCCAAAGCGCGCGGGCCGCCGGTTACGGGCGCGTCATCGGGATTGCCACCACGCTCCAACCAGAGTTGCTTCACGCCGCTGGCGCCGACGCGGTGTATTTGGACCACGACTCCTTGACCGCTGCACTGCTCGATTTTGACGTTGCGAACAAGTAGTTGCACCGCCCATACAGGCCCATGCGAAAACGCGTCGTGGGTGTCATGGGTGGTCATGAGCACAACCCGGAAGCGGAAGCCCTCGCGGAAGAAGTGGGTCGACAAATTGCAAAACGCGACTGGATTCTGCTGAATGGGGCGCGCAATGAAGGCATCATGGCGGCCAGCGCACATGGAGCCCATGAAGAAGGAGGGTTCGTGGTCGGCATTCACCCAGGAGATCGACACAACCCTGACGTGGCGCCTGGCCTCGATTTGGTGATTTTTAGCAACGTGGGGTATGCACGCAATGCCATCAATGTGATGAGCAGCGACGCCATTATCGCCCTGCCTGGGGGCCCCGGCACCCTATCGGAAGTCGCCTACGCCCAGACGTATCGCATTCCAACGGTGATCCTGCAATTTGATGACAAGGGCTGGTTTGAAAATCGAGTACGCCGCGCCAAAAACGTCGATGAAGCGATGAAAATGCTGGAAGATATTCTCCAATAACGCGCACCGGGCCCACCGCAGAATCTGGACTTTCTGGGCGATAGGGGCTATCAAGGGCCTCACATTGGGCCGCCCGTGGCCCACCGTACATCCCTCTGGGACGCCCACGCCAGCCTTGGCGCGACCATGACTGAATTTGCCGGATACGACATGCCGGTGGTCTATGGCAGCATCAAGGACGAACACGCCGCCGTGCGCGAGCGCTGTGGTCTTTTCGACGTGAGCCACATGAGCAATTTGTTCCTCGAAGGCCCCGGCGCTGCCGCCGCCATCGCAGCCGTCACCACGCGTGACATTTCGGGTCTCGAAATCGGCAAGGGTCAGTATGGCGTAATCCTGCGAAAAGATGGCACCATCGTGGACGATGTGTTCACCTTCCGCCTAGAAGAAGAACGCTGGATGATGGTCCCTAACGCCGGCATGAACCAAGTGGTGGCCGCCCACCTGAATCTGCACGCACCTGAGCCGTTCCAATTGCACGACGCCACCGCCGACTGGGCGATCATGGCGCTGCAAGGCCCCAACGCCCGCGCCGTGCTCAAGGAAGCCTCGGAGGGAACTGCACCCAAGTTCCATCGCATCACCTCCATGAAAATCCAAGGCACTGAATGCCTCGTCAGTGGCACCGGCTACACCGGAGAAAAGGGCGTGGAAATCTACGTGCGCGCCACCGAAGCGGCCGCCATTTGGTACCACCTACTGGCGGTTGGCAAAGCCCATGGCATCACGCCGGTGGGCCTTGGCGCCCGCGACACCCTGCGTTTGGAGAAGGGCTACTGCTTGGCTGGCAACGAATTTGCCGGCGGCCGAACACCCCTAGAAGCCGGCCTGGGCTGGCTCATCAATTGGGACCACGCCTTCCTTGGAAAGGAAGCTCTTGAGGCTCAGCGAGACGCAGGTGACCACGATGTGCTCGTGGGCTTGGTGCAAGAAAAGGGCATTCCGCGCCACGATTACCCGGTGCGAAAAGGAGACGAAGCCGTGGGCGTTGTCACCAGTGGCACCATGAGTCCAAGCTTGGGCAAAGGCATCGCGGTGGCCTACTGTCGAGGCGTTTCTGTTGGGGATGCTGTGGATGTGGATGTTCGCGGCCGCATGATGCCTGCCGTTGTTCAAGCGCCTCCTTTCGTTTAAGGGTCAAAATGGGGCCGCAAAACCCTCTGGTTATGACCGCTTCCAAAATCCGATTGCATTATGAAGCGGAGCCGTGAGTGGGCGGAAGTCCATGTATGTGATTGTCGGCGGCGCAGGGGAAGTCGGGTTCCATGTAGCGCGCGCTTTGCGGGACGAAGGCCACGACGTTGCGGTCATTGAATCGGACCCTCGCCGCCTTGAGCGTGTCAGTGGCTTGGATGTGCTTGCCATTGAAGGCAACATGGCCAGTCGCCGCTTGCTTGAGGAAGAAGCCAACATCGCCCAAGCGCAGCTCCTCATCGCCTGCACGGGCGTTGACGAAATCAACATGGTCGCCGCAGCCCTCGGGAAAACCTACGGCTTGCGCACCATCGCTCGCATCAACGAGCCCGAGTACCTCAACGTGCCGTACAGCGACGAGTATGCCTCCATGGGCATTGATGTGGCAGTTTCACCCGAAATGGTGGCTGCCATTCGTATCCGGCGCCTCCTGAATCAACCCGACCTTGTCAACACTGACGTGTTTGCGCAAGGCAAGGTGGTGGTTGCAGAGGGGCGCGTGGCCGAAGACGCATTCGTGGTCGGCAAGCGCGTGGCGGACGTGGAGCCCCCTGCGGGCTTCAATTTGTTTGCCATGTACCGAGGCGACGACGTCATCATTCCCCGAGGCCACACGCGGTTCCAAACCCATGATCGCCTCTTGATGGCGATGAAAAACAAGGAGATCCTCGCGGAAGTGGAGCCTTACATTGGTCGCATGAAAGCGGTTCATGCTCCCAAGAAAATCCAGCGAGTCATGATTTCGGGCGCCACGCGCGTCGGCATTCACTTGGCGCGTCTGTTGGAGCAATCCAAGCGCGATGTGGTCCTGGTGGATTCGGACGCCGAGCGGTGCCGCCGCGCCGGAGAACGCCTGCAAAAGGCCCTCGTGGTGCATGGAGATGCCACGGATCGCGACGTTTTGATTCAAGAAAACGTGGACACTTTCGATGCCTTCGTGGCTGCCACGCGCGTCGAGGAATACAATGTCCTGGCTGCCTTGATGGCCAAGGAACTCGGCGTGGAGTTGACCGTGGCAGTCATCAACCAGCCTGAGCTGAAACAGTTCCTGGAGACGCTCAACATTGATCTTGCCGTGGCTCCCCGCCTCAGCACCGTCGGCGCCATCCTCAAGCACGTGCACGAAGAAACTGAGGAGCTCAGTTTGCAAAACATGGGCGAGGAGCGAATCATCATCATGAAGGTCCATGATGGCTCCATGGCCTCCGGCAAGGCGGTCAAGAAAATCGCCATTCCCAACCACAGTATCCTCGCCGCCGTGGTCCGAGGCGAAGAGGTCATCTTGCCCCGTGGCGACGATGTGCTCCAGACCGGTGACACCGTCGTGGCTTACGCCCTCACGGAGGCCGTGGAGAAACTGGAGCGCTTGTTCCGATGAATATCTGGCCCCGGCTCCTGTCGGGCCTTGCCGACATTCTCATTCTCACAAGCATCCTCCTGCTCATTCCAGTCTTGTTTGCGCTCGCGTTCGACGACTGGAGCGCCACATGGAATGGCATCCACTACCCGCCAGCCATCGTTGCGTTTCTGGCCTCCAGTGTCTGCGCCACATTGTTTTGGCTGCCCACAAAAATCTTGACGCGCAATGTGCGCAAAGACGGCCCCGAGCGAGAAGCACTGCTACTGGTTGGCATGGGCTGGCTGCTGGCCACCGCGTTTGCTACTCTGCCCTTTCTGTTTTCAGGCACCTTCAGCCGTCCTGAAGACGCATTTTTTGAAGCCATGAGCGGACTGACCGCCACCGGCGCCACCCTCCTGGACGAACCTGAGCTTGCCCACCGCAGCATCCTGCTCTACCGGGCCCTCCTGCAATTTGTAGGTGGCCTCGGAATCATCGTTCTGAGCGTGGCGCTTCTGGCTCGGCTGACCCACTCAGGAGCCCGATTGCTTGGAGAAGCAGGCGGCAGCACCACGCGGCTACGCCCCAAAATGGGCCAAACCGCCAAGGCCCTCTGGAAAATCTACGGCGCCTTCGCCCTTGCATTGTTCCTGTTGCTCTTGCCGGTATTCGTCTGGAGCGTTGGCCTTTCCTGGAAAACAGCCTTGTTTGAGGCCCTCGCCCACGCCATGACAACCGTGAGCACCGCAGGTTTCACCACCCACTCCACCAACATTGCGTTCTTTGACAACGGCCTCCTCGAAGGGCTGCTCGTCGCGTTCATGCTGCTGTCTGGCATGAATTACAGCCTCCACCATCGGCTCTGGAACGGCGACTGGCGCCGCATGCTTCGAGACTCAGAATGGCGCCTCTACTTGATCATCGTCGGCCTCACCGCCATGGGCCTCAGTGGTAGCCTCTGGATTGCCGGTGAATCCTTTGCCCAAGCCGTGAGGCACGGCACCTTTACCGCCATCAGTTTCCTCACCAGCACCGGGTACGTCGTCGCCGACAGCGACACCTGGAGCCAATCGGCAAAACTGTTGCTCGTTGCCCTCATGTTTGTGGGAGCCTCCGCAGGCAGCACCGCAGGTGGCATCAAGATCCTCCGCGTCCTCTTGCTCTGGCGCGTGGTGCAGCGAGAACTTCGCCGCCTGTTGCACCCCCGGGCGATCATCCCCGTGCGTCACTCGGGCCGCGTGGTGCCCGAATCCGCTGTGCTCACCGTGGTTGCGTTTTTCTTCGCCTACCTTACCACCTGGATGCTTGGTGCCCTCCTGTTGATTGTGGTGGACCCTGCCCTTGGGTTGTTTGATGGTTCCGTGGCTGCGGCCGCGGCGATTGGCAATGTGGGGCCCGCATTGGGTGTGGTTGGGCCCACGGAAACCTATAGCGCCCTCGCGCCGCAGAGCCGTGTGATTCTGTCTGGCCTCATGTATGTGGGGCGCCTGGAAGTGTTTGCAGCCCTCGTTGTATTCCATCCGGGTAGCTGGAAGAACTGAAGAGCCCCGCCTTCCTCAGCCAATCGTGGTCAACCCAGAAGTCACCGCCATCGTGGCGCGTGGCGTGGAAGAGGCACTGCGATCGGGCAAGATCAAGGACAAGGACGGCATCCAGCGCGTCAAGAAAGTCCTCCTGCGTGGACAACACGCAAAGATCACCCCCACTGACGCAGACCTCCTGGCACTCATTGCGCCTGATGCCGTGGAAAAATGGGGCCACTTGTTCCTGAAAAAGCCCATGCGCAGCCAATCCGGCGTCGCCGTGGTGGCCGTCATGAGCAGCCCCGCGTCCTGTCCCCACGGCAAGTGCATTTACTGCCCCGGCGGCCCCGAAGTGGACGCACCCCAGAGCTACACCGGCTTCGAGCCCAGCACCATGCGGGCCAAGCGCAACAATTACGATCCTTACCGCATCGTTCGCGGTCGCCTTGAAGGGCTAGAACACAACGGCCACGCCATTGACAAAGTGGAATTGATTGTCCAAGGCGGCACCTTCCCGGCGCGAGACGACGCCTACCAGGACTGGTTCATCGCGGGCCTCTACGCCGGCTGCAACGAAGGCCCCGGCAAAGGCCTTGATCCTTGGGAACCCATTGAGCAATGGGAATCCATGTCGGAAGCCGAGCGAACAGAGCGTCTCTTGGCACTGCAAGCCATCAACGAATCGGCACGCTGCCGCGTGGTGGGCTTGACCATTGAAACCAAACCGGATTGGTGCAAAGAACCCCACGTGGATCGCATGCTTCGCCACGGCGCAACCCGCGTCGAACTGGGCATCCAGTGCCTGGACGAAGAAACCACCCAACGCACCAACCGAGGCCACACGGTCCAAGATGGCGTGGATGCCATGCGCATCGCCCGCGATGCTGGATTTAAGCTCTGCATCCACCTGATGCCGGGCCTTCCCCGACTCGTTACGGAAACCGGTTGGGCCACTGATGGAGAGGCCGATGCCAGGGACATGCAGCAAGTGTTCGAGGACGACGAATGGCGCCCGGACATGCTCAAGGTCTACCCGACCCTCATTGTCGAAGAAGGCGAAACCACCCTCAAGCGCTGGTGGAAGGAAGGCCGATTTGAGCCGATGGATACCCAAGCAGCGTCAACGGTGATTTCCAAGGGGTTGCAGTATGTGCCCGAGTGGTGCCGCATTCAGCGCATCGACCGAGACATTCCAACCACGCACGTGCTTGCGGGCGTGCAAAACAGCAACCTTCGCCAAATCGCGGAAGCCGAGGCACAGGACGCCGGCACCAGCCTGCGCGATATTCGCAGTCGAGAAGTGGGCATGCGGTTGCGTGAAGGCATCGAAGTGGACCCGGATCGCCTCGTGGTGGTTCGCCGCGACTACGATGCTGGCAACGGCCTCGAATCGTTCTTGAGTCTCGAAGACCCCGAAGCAGACGCCCTCGTCGGTTTCCTACGATTGCGCAAAGTCAGCAAGGACGCCCACCGGCCGGAATTCCAAGCAGAAGGCGGCGCTGCGGTCATCCGAGAATTGAAGGTCTACGGAGCCGCCCTCGGCCTCGGGGAACACTCCGAAAAGGCCTGGCAACACCGAGGATTCGGCGCCTGGCTCGTCAAGGAAGCCGAAGCGATTGCCTTCGAGGAATGGCGCGTGGGTCGCCTCCTGGTCATCGCCGGCGTTGGCGTCAAGGCGTACTACCGCAAGCTAGGCTATTCGGATGAGGGTGTGTTTGTGGCGCGGTCGGCTGCCGCAAATTAGAGGTCCCCGCCCGCCACGTACTCGCCCCATGCCTCGCGCATGACGCCACAGATTTCTCCAATGGTGGCGTAGACGCGCACGGCGTCCAGGATGA
>JBFJXT010000090.1:0-8300 GCA_041623015.1 Thermoplasmatota archaeon
GACCACACCTGGTACGAAGGCAGCCAACGCCAATACTGCAGCTCCTCCGGTACCGGTAGCGACGAACTCACCGTTTGCGACATCTACTGGCTCGTCTACGAAATCTTCGACTCCAGCGCCATCAAGTTCGAGCGTGCCCCCCGCTGCGCCATGGATGAAGTTACCCTCGCTGCATAAGCGCGCGAAGATCTCCTTTTTCCCTCTCCCTCTCACTTTTGATGAATTCTGACGGTGTTGGGAGTGCCGCAGAGTTGGATTGTTCTGATTAAGGCCGGTCCAATTTGGATGGTTGTTTGAATGGAAAGTCTCCATGGGTGATGGCTAGAATTGCTTCGATGGGCATCGCATAGGCACCAAATGCATACGGACTCTGCATGTGGGCTTGGGTCCCGCACCGTTGAAATCAGGCCCGCGTGGATGTGATATGTCAATCTAGCCAAGGGGGTTCGAAGCCCCAGGTCCAAGCTAATGTGCTTCGAAGTCGAAGCATGAAAGGCGCTCACGCGGCAAGTGGGCTTTCCTGCGCAGTGATCATGGCCGTTGATTGCGGGGATTGGTCTGCATGGCTTGAATTCAGGTGTATAATGTACCTCTGAAGAGTGGGGCTCATCTCTGTTGCGTTCGGCGAGGTGTAGCATGACGAATGTCTGAAAATTTGACCTCCGGTTTTGATGTCATATTGCTGTACATCAGGGCAAAATTAGAGCTCAACGTCTAGTTATTTTTGCATATATCCCTAATATTGTATGTTCAGGCCACACTTTGCTCCGAAACCCATTCTTATGGGCTCAATATCATCAATTTGCCGGCGCAAGTCGGCTGGTGTATCGCATGAAAATTACTCACGCCCTGATCAGCGCAAGCCTCATTCTCCTTGCAGCTCCCGTCGCACAAGCAGATGGCTCGCCCATCTCTCCCACCTATGATGAGTTCGTCGCCATTTACAAAGAAGCTGAGCAAACAGTTTGGGGCCAAGTTCCACTCCCTCAGGCCCGCGCGACCCTGATCGAAGCCCCCCTTCTAACCATTGCAAAAGTGTGCATTTGGTACGAGCCCGGCCACTACGGGAGCACACCCGGGGCGGATTTGAACCACTACTTCGTACAGGTGCCCGTCCCAGACACCGATCCCTCAAGCGTAGACCCCAATGATCCCGTAGGCTCCGTGATGGACAAGCGAACCGCTGGAACATATTTTATTAAGGTCAGCTTCTCCGTCAGTAGCTGCGGCGATTAGCCGTCTTTTAACAATGAAAAAAGGCTTGGTTCTTCTGATCCTGGCGGTATTGAGCGCAGGCTGTCTATCACCTAGTGGAAACGCCGATTATGAAGAACCCGCCCCCTCCGGGACCCTGCAAATATTTTCATGGAATGATTGTAGGGGATTTTTCGTTAGCGACATCTACCCAGCTGGCAATAACCCGGGCACGCCGCCGGGCGGCTGGGGGCAAGCCAACGGATTCAGCCGCGTCGGGCTCTTTGGATGGGAATGTACCCGAATCCATTGGGACAATCTCGAACGAGGTCCTATTCGCTTACTCCTCGAATTGCACGACAACATGGTCGTACCAGAAAATTGCCGGACCGACGCAAAAACCGAGATGTGGTCCCTGGCCTCCTTCTGGACAGATGACGAAGGCGTGGCGGCGCTCGCCGCAACCCTCGACTTGCCTGTTCGGCAAGATTTGATTAAGAGGGAGATCGGGCCGGCCGGTGATGAGTCCTGGCAGTGGGGTGACTCAAGCCTTCAAGTCACCTCGGCTCAGGAAGGGTCTGTTCTCTTGCCCGACGCCCGCCTCTTCTGGGAAGCTGATGGCGTTCACGTTCTTGACTTAGATCAAACCGCCACCGGCGGAAGCAGCAATGGTGCCAGCGTGGGCACATTTGCGGCACCCATGTTGCTTGCTGAGGGTCCACAGCCGAAAGTGATGCCAAGCAACCAATACACGGGGACAAGCATCCACGGTGCGGAAGGGGGCCTATGCGCCTAGGAATTGCCACTTTGGCAATCCTTTGCTTCATCGCCCCCCTGGGTGGAAATGCCCAGCCGGAAGGCATTGAGGTCTCTTTCCTAGCCCCAGCAGAATTTTCGGGCATTGCCCAATCTAAGGTAGACTGGCTCGCCCTAGTCCTAAGCCCGGAGAACACCCTACGGGCACACGGAACCGTCAACGATGAAGCGATTCTAGAGAACTACACGGTTATTCGCACCCACGTTCAAGACCCTCTCACCGGCAGCAGCTACTTCGACGAAAATGAACTTCCGCCACAGCGCAGCCAAATAGCTCGGTCGCAGTTTAACATCACGGCGGCAAATGGCTGGACTGCCATCATTCTTCAAGGGGACATAGACCTCAATGCCCTTGGAGATGGCCGCATTGCTTGGGGTCAACATGGCGATCCGTGGTCCAAAATTGAAGGGCCACGAGAATACCCTTCATCGGTGGCACGGCCGTCAGCTCGGTCCCTGAGCGTTGCAGGAGGCCACATTGCGACAGCGGGGGCACTTGAATTCAGTGCAGCATTCAATTCATTCGAATGGCATGGCTTGGTGATGGACTGTGCGCCCAATGGTGGTCCATGCAAGGAAAATCTTGGCAACACCGGGCTGGCCACGAACGGCCTATTGCCCGCCGAAGCCAGCGAATATCAGCGGCTGATTGGCTCTGGGACGCTGCAATGGAGTGGAACTGTCCATTCCCTCATCGCTGGAAGTGGAGACCTTGCTCTGTCACTCAATGGCACTTTGAGGTTGCCGTTGGCTCGTGGCACTTCAGACTGCGAAGGGTGTACGTTCTGGAATGATGAATCCCTGGCCATGACGGGGAATATTTTGCTTGACAACCTTGCAGCAAACGGCGACCGCATCGAAGCGACCTTGTCGGGTGAGGCGTTCCATTTGTTCCTTGATGAGACGGCAAAAAACCCAGAACTCTTTGGCTTCTCCCCGAGCACCGTTGGTGCAGTCGCTGGAATTGCTGGATTTGGATTCCTGGCATTATTTGCCCTCCGCGCAGCCCTTTCGCCAGACCGGGCCCTGGAAAATCTCAATCGCCGGCGCATCCGGGATGTGGTTGCGCAGAAACCCGGAATTAACTTCAGAGATCTACTTCGCGTGGCGGAAATTGGCAACGGGAACGCCATTTACCACCTGGGAATTCTAGAGGCTGCTAGGGTGCTACGAAGCAGGCGCCAAGCGAATCAAATTCACTACTACCTCCTTGATGACTACTCAAATGGCAACTGGAAATCTCAACTTGCCCTAGCCAAGCCGGAGCTGGCGCGACTTGATGGATTGCTTGAGGGAATGAGTACGCCCACGCAAAAGGAAATTATTGCCATCACCAGCGAATGGGGCTGGAGTCGCGCCGTCACCCAAAAGCGGCTGCGTAAATTGGAGGAAGCAGGACGGCTGCAAGTCATCAAGTTGGGGCGATTCTTGCACTACAGCAGCACCGCCCGCGGCGAAACTTTGCGCCCAATCCCCGGAGTGGATTCAGTGTCCAGTCCTTCCCACGCCTAGTCGTGATCGCCTTGACGGAGGCGCCAAGGTCATGGCGCTGCCTTGCATGGAATCGGGGGAAACCCTCGCGCAAGGGAAATAGTGACTTGTGATTTTTGGAGCAAAGTGTAGCCTGAGCTTTTTTTCTAATGCTCAGGCCACACCTTGCTCCAATCCCGTTAACCTTGCCTTGCCATGACATTGATTTATGGCAATTTCTTCAAGCAATGCCCTGCCCACTCGTGATGCGATTGCGGCCCTTGTGCAAAGTCAACCAGGAATTACCCAACGTGACCTACAGCAGCATCTTGGGGTTGCATGGGGGACGGTTGCCCACCACGTCCACAATTTATTGAACGACGGTGCCCTAGTCTCAGAAATCAGCCACCGACGCCGTTGCTTGTTTGTTCCTGGAGTTCCCGAGGCGCACCGACGCCAACTCGCTGTGCTGCGACAGGGGCCATCAGAGACGGTTCACCAATTGCTGGCAGAATCTGGAAAATGCCGCGAGTACGAAATCGCGGACACACTTGGACTCAGCCGCCGATCGGTGCGCAGGGCCCTGCAAAAAATGACCAGTGTAGGCTTGGTCACGCGCCGCGGGATGCACACAGCCTGGTACAATGCAGGCCCCATCCATGAATCGCGCAGCCAGGGCCAACTCCTGGAGCGCAGAGTTGCCGCTGCCGTGGCGTAATCCACGCGTGGCTGCAATGCGGGGGTGCTCGATATGAACGGTCACCCTCGCATGATTCAACCTTGAAGCCTCCTTGGCCCAATTGGCGGCATCATAGGACAAATGCGATTTACCAATTCTGGGTGGAGTCCCCGGCCGCCTAAGCCCAGAAACCATCTTTTTGTTTGACGCGCGAAACGAACCGGGCAGATGCCCACGTGTCAAACAGGGACCTTTGCCTTCAAGTCCCATGTGGCCATCGCCGGCGCATGGACGCGGAGGACTTTCTCGAACCCGATGAATTGGCCCCTGCGCCCGCTGCTGGCTTGGATCCAGACACCTTGCAATACAAAGAAGAATGTCAGGGCTGCACGACGCACCTGTCATGGATTGATCCGTGCTTTATTTGCACCCACGAATGTACATGGTGCCCCGATTGCGCCGAAGGATACGGACATGTGTGTCCAAACTGCTCGGGCGAATTGATGAAGCGCCCCCGACGGACCCAGCCCATCGGTCGAAAATAAGCCTCAATCCACAAAGGGGGCCTTACGGAGAAAGCCCCTCTCCATACCTCCAAACGCAAGAACGTCCGAGTAGGGAGCGGGGAAAAAGTATGTTCCGAACGCTGAACTGGATTGCCTTGGTGCTCGTCATCGCGGGCGGTCTCAACTGGGGCCTCATCGGCCTCTTCGACTACAACCTCGTGAACGCCATCTTCGGTACCATCGAATGGCTCGAACGCACCGTCTATGCCCTCGTCGGCCTCGGCGCCGCGTACATGGTTTACTACGCCGCCGCCGTGGAAGGACACGTCGGGGAACACAAGCACACGAGGCTGGCCCACTAAGTTCCGGTCCGTTTGCAGTGGTCGAAGCGGGCCGAAGGTCGCAAATCCCACTCTGCAAGTAGCGACGCTCTTTAGAGGGCGCTTTCTCCTATTCATCCTTCCTTGATTCGCGTTGGCGCCCCGCCAACACCTAAATACTACACCCATGTCGCCCGCCCTGCATCTGGTAGAGCCGGTGCTCTTGCAAGAGAGCGCCATAGCCTGTCCACGACCGAAGTGGGCGGGGTCGGCACGACCAGATCTCCTCGGGCGCAATGCCATCTGCGCATCGCCCGAACCACCCGAAGGCCCTAGGCCAGAGGGACATGGAGAGAACACAATGGGATCTAAACACCACCCCCGACGCGGCTCTATGGGGTTCTACCCCCGCAAGCGCGCGCGCTCCGTCGTGCCACACACGAAGAGCTGGGCGGCTGATGGTAGTGAACCGAAGCTTCAGGGCTTCGCAGGTTACAAAGTGGGCATGACCCACGCCATCGTGACCGACTACCGGCCAAACAGCACCACCTCTGGACAAGAGGTTGTCATGCCCGTGACCGTCGTCGAGACACCCCCGATGACTGTCGCCGCCGTGCGCCTCTACGAACAAACGCCGTATGGCAAGCGCGCCCTGACTGAAGTCTGGGCCGAAAAGCTGCCCGAGCGCCTCGCTGGCCGCCTGCCCCTGCCCAAGAAGCAGGACATGGCCGCCAAGCTGAAGCTTGCCGAAGAAGCCGACGTCTGCGACGTCCGCGTCCTTGCCTGCACCGCCCCCGTCCTCGTTTCTGGCGTGGACAGCAAAACCCCCGAACTCCTTGAGTTCCGCGTGGGTGGCGGCGACATCGACGCCCGCCTCGCCTTTGCCCAGGGAATCCTTGGCAAGGAAGTCACCATCAACGACTCCCACACGACCGGTCAAATGATCGACGTGCAAGCCGTGACCAAGGGTTACGGTTTCGAGAGCCGTGTTGTTCGCTTCGGCACCAAGCTGCTGACGCACAAGAACAGCAAGCACCGCCGCATGATTGGTACCCAGGGTTCCTGGCACCCCGCTTTCGTGCAGAGCACCGTCCCCAACGACGGTCAGCGCGGTATGCACCACCGCACCGAATACAACAAGCGCATCATCAAGATGGGCGAAGAGGGAAGCGAAATCACCCCCAACGGCGGCTTCCTGCACTACGGTGAAGTGCGCAACCCCTACATCCTTCTCCACGGCAGCATCCCCGGCCCGGCCAAGCGCCTGGTCAAGTTGCGCGACGCCGTCCGGTACATGAAGGGCATCGAAGCTGAACCCAGCATCGATTACATCAGCACCGCCAGCAAACAAGGAGCACGAAGCGTATGAGTACAGTCCCCGTGTATGCAAAGGGCGGCAAGAAGGGCGGCGACGTCGACCTTCCCGCTGCTTTTTCCGGCCCGGTCCGCACGGACCTGGTGCGCAAGGCCGTCAAGGTCAGCCGCGCCAACCGCCGCCAGCCCTACGGTTCCAGCCCTGTTGCCGGTGAGCGCCACGCCACCGCCAGTGTCGGTAAGGGTAAGGGTACCTCCCGTGTGCCCCGCCTGACTCAAGGCCGCGTGGCTGCCTTGGCCCCCAACAACGTTGGCGGTCGCCGAGCCCACGCCCCTCAGAGCCGCCACTTGTGGACCCTGAAGATCAACAGCAAGGAACGCCGCTTGGCGATCCAGAGCGCCCTGGCCGCTACGGCTAACGGCGAACTGGTGAGCGGCCGCGGCCACCGCACCGAAGGCGTCTCCGCCTTCCCCGTGGTTGTCGAGGACGACTTCTTTGCAGCCAAGACCAAGGACACCATCGGTTCCCTTGAGGCCCTCGGCCTCAGCGGTGACTTGACCCGCGCCAAAGACGGACAACACATCCGCCCCGGTATGGGTAAGCTCCGTGGTCGCCGCCTCAAGACCCCCAAGTCGGTACTCTTCGTGACCGCCGACGGAAAGGCCCCCGGCGTCCAGAACTTGGTCGGTTGCGACGTTGTCGCCGCCAAGGACATCAGCGCAGAACACCTCGCCCCTGGTGGCGACGTGGGCCGCCTGACGGTCTTCACCAAGGGAGCCCTTGAGCACATCAAGGAGGTCTTCGAATGAGCCTAGATCCTTACGCCGTCGTCTTCCACCCCTTGGTGACTGAGAAGACCATGATGCTGATGGACAAGAACAACTCGCTGGAATTCTTGGTGCGCCGCACGGCCACCAAGCCCCAGATTCGAGACGCCATTCAAGTCCTGTTCGAATGCGAAGTGGCCACGGTTAACACCCGAATCACCAAGCAAGGAAAGCGCGCCATCGTGAAGTTCGGTGGCGACACGACCGCCGAAGACATCGGTATGCGCATCGGAGTGTTCTAGCATGGGTAAGCGAATTCTGAGCCGTCGCCGTGGTGCAGCAAAGCCACGCTTGACGAGCCCGAGCCACAAGCACAAGGGACAGGTCCGCTACCCCGTGAAGTTCACGGGACAAGGCGCCATCTCCAAGCTCATCCACGCACCTGGCCGCACCGCGGTCCTGTGTGAAATCGCGTTCGAGGACGGCTCCAAGAGCCTCCAGATCGCGGCTGAAGGTGCCCGCGTTGGCCAAGCCATCGTGTACACCAACACCACCCAAATCAAGCCCGGCAATGTCACCATCGTCAGCAAGATTCCCGAAGGCACCCCGGTGTTCAACGTGGAAGCTCGCCCCAACGACGGTGGCAAGTTCTGCCGCGCAGCCGGCAACGCCGCTGAAATCGTGAGTCACGACTCCAAGAGTACCGTGGTTCGCATGCCCAGTGGCAAGTTCCGTAAGTTCCACCCCGAATGCCGAGCCACTGTTGGCTTGGTTGCTGGTGGCGGACGCGGCGACAAGCCGTTCCTGAAGGCTGGAAAGAAGTTCCACCTGATGAAGACCAAGGCAGTCAAGTGGCCCCGCGTTCGCGGTGTTGCCATGAACCCTGTGGACCACCCGCACGGTGGTGGCGCCCACAACTACACGCCCGGAAAGACCAGCGTCGCCCGTGGCACCCCGCCTGGCCGCAAGGTCGGTAAGATAGCACCCAAGCGGACGGGGAAGAGGTGAATTAAATGGCCAAGAAGAAGGGATTCGCAAATCCGGGTGCCGCACGGCGCAAACTGAGGAAGGCAAAGGCAGTCATCGAGACGCGCCAAAAGAAGGAGTTCACCTACCGTGGTAAGACCCTGGATGAACTCAAGGCTCTCAGCCTCGAGGAAATCCTCGTACTCCTTCCCTCCGGCGCACGCCGCCTATACAGTCGCGGCGTCACGAGCGGCGAAAAGAAATTCC
>JBFJXT010000091.1:0-8290 GCA_041623015.1 Thermoplasmatota archaeon
CCTGCCCCCACGATGGCCACGTCATAGGGCTCGCCAGTCACGAGTCGGCCACCTCCGGCACCGTATTGAGGTGTGCCCTCGTCGCCGCGCCCGTGCCTGCGTCCGCAGACCCTGCAACACCCGGCGATCCCGCATCGTCCAAGCCGCCTATGCGTGCCATTTTGCTGCTTTCCGGGGGCATTGACAGCCCGGTTGCGGGGGAAATGCTGCGGCGCCAAGGCGTTGAGCTTGAAGGACTGCATTGCTCATTCGAGCCATTCACGGACGACGCGAGCGTGGTCAAGGCGATGGAGCTTGCCCGCTTATTGGGCATGAAGCGACTCTATGTGGCCCGAATCGGCGACGCGCTCTCCAAGATTGCCGAAGACCGCGACGCCCACCGATTCTACTTCATCCTGCAAAAGCGGATGTTCTACCGCCTCGCAGATACGCTTGCCACGGAATTGGATGCCAGTGTGATTGTCACCGGCGAAAACCTGGGGCAAGTGAGCAGCCAGACCCTCAGCAACCTCGCAACCATCGAATCCGCCGCCGCCCGCCCGATTGTACGGCCCCTTCTTGGCCTGGACAAGAACGACATCGTGGAGACCGCCAGGCGATACGGCACCTACGAAACCAGTGTAGGTCCGGAGCTATGCGATGTGCTTGGACCCGACAAACCCGCCACCCAAAGCCGGGCGTCCGTAGTGGCCAAACATGAATCTCAAGTGGGGTTGGACGTGGACTTACCCGCCATTGAATGCCTGGAACTTTCCGACAACCCTGAAAGCCCCACCCCGGTGGCCTAATCATGGAGCACGCCGAGGCCCTTCTGGCACGCGTGGAAGACCGCAGCGCCACCATTGCAGTGGTTGGCCTTGGCTACGTGGGGCTTCCCACTGCCGTCGCCTTTGCAGACCTAGGATTTTCAGTCCTCGGCATCGACTTGGATGTGCGCCGCGTGGAAGCAGTCCAGCAAGGCAAGAACCCCTTGCCAGAACTGGGCTTGGAAGAAGGCATTGCGCGGGCCACCAAGAGCGGCCACTTGCGGGCCTCCACTGATCCCGCCGATGCTGGCGCCATGGACGTGGTGTTGCTCATCGTGCCAACACCCGTGCGCGCCGACAAGCAGCCAGATCTTTCCTACGTTGAATCAGCAAGTGCCGCCGTGGCTACTGTGGCGCGCCCGGGCCAATTGATTGTCCTCGAATCCACAACCTACCCAGGTTGCACCGAGGACGTCGTCTGCACGGCGTTGCGCGGCGTCGGCCTTGAGCCCGGAACCGACGTGGGCGTTGCCTACTGCCCCGAGCGATACAATCCCGGCGACACGGAACACACCCTTGACCAAGTGGCCCGCGTGGTGGGTGCCATCAACCCGGCCTGGGCCCAAGTCTCGGCCGCGTTGTACGGCACCCTCAACGGCAACAAGATCCACGTGGCACGAGACCTGCGCACTGCCGAAGCAAGCAAGGTCATCGAGAATGTTCAGCGAGATCTCAACATCGCCTTGGCCAACGAATTGGCGCTGATTTGCGAGCGGCTCCAAATTGACGTGCACGAGGTCATCGACGCCGCGGCAACCAAGTGGAACTTCGTGCCCTATCGACCAGGTCCCGGCGTTGGCGGCCACTGCCTCCCGGTTGATCCCTATTACCTGACCTGGGCCGCACACCAGGCTGGCATCGAATCCAAGGTGATTCTTGCCGGTCGCGCCGTAAATGACGGAATGCCCCAACATGTTGTGGACCGGCTTGCCGCCGCCATTGGCCCCCTTCCTGGAAAGGAAGTTGCGGTGCTTGGATTAGCGTACAAGGCCGGCACAGGCGATGCGCGAGAAAGTCCATCCATGGACGTGGTGAAGGGACTCATCGCGGCAGGCGCCGTTGTTCGACCCCACGACCCACACGTCTCCAACGAAGACATCCTGCGCCACTGCGGGTTGAACGCCCTATCCTTAGACGCGGCATTGGATGGCGCCGACGCTGCGCTGCTACTCACCGACCACGCGGAGTACAAATCCATCTCACCGGACACCTTGGCATCGGCCTTGGCCGGCAACGTGGTGTTCGACACCCGCCGCATGTGGGATCAAGCGTCCTTGGAAGCAGTTGGACTCCGCGCCTTGGGTATCGGCCGTGCCGATGCGTCTACCGTCGTTGCCGATGCAACTGTGCCATAAGCAGCGCACCCACCAACAAGACCACGACGCCAATGCTTGGACTCTCGTTGTCTGATTCAGACGGCGACGGAGAGGGCGACGGCGGTGCACTGGGCGAGGCCTGTGGAGGCGAGGCAGGTGGTGAGCCCGGCGGTGCCCCTGGCGAAGATCCTGGGCTGGCGGCATCGGGACTCCACCATGGCACGTAGAGGAAGCTCGGCGCCAGGGCACTATCGTAGGCAATCTGGGCGATGCCAATTGCGGGGAGTCCTGTGGATTCGTCTTCGACGAGCCGGAATTCAATCGCCACTTTGGCGCCTTCGGGCACATCCATGGCAAGGAAGCCCATGTCAAGCAGAAACGGCGGCGATTGGATGAGTGGCAGCACATTTGCCGCTGCATAGTACACGGCCGCTTCAGGGTCCGTCGGGTCCGAGGGGAGCAATGCTGCGGGGTCCGGGGCGGCGGCGGGATCTAGACTCAAGGGAACTTCGGCCCGAGATACTTCCATCAAAGACCCATTTTCCAAGTGGAGCACCACTCGAGCCTCCATGGCACCTTGCGTAGCATCCGAATCTAGCCACACGCCCGCCAAGACTCTGCCAAGAACCTGGGTGCCATTGGCGGCATTGGGTGACAAGAAGACGACGCCGGGAGATTCGCCAAGCGCTAGAATCGGTTGTTGGCGGCTGGTATTGCCCTCAGGAAGGAGTTCGGCGAGCCTCGGCTCTAAGGGATTGTCTGAAGGCGCCAAGAAGTAGAGACCTGGCGCGTACCCAGCGGAAGCCAAGGGCGCAAAGAGCAAAACCATCACTGCCAGACGCAACATTGTCCTTCGTCGCCATTGGCCCCATTTGACCTTACAGGCCAGGGGAAAAGGCCCCCAGGGGCAGACTCAGCCCGCGTCCCTTATACAGCCAAACTGTGGTGGTTCGCCGTGGCCCTCATTGACACCCTCGACACCCTGTTTGGGTTGCGCAAGGCGCTGGTTGCGGGATTCTTTGTTGCCCTAGCTGCCGTGTACGCGGTGATGCCCATGGCCATGCGCAAATTGCGCGGTGCCGGAATCGTCGGGCGCGACATCAACAAACCCGACCGACCCAAGGTGCCAGAGATGGGCGGCCTCGTGGTGTTCTTGGCCTTCAACGCGGCCGTCTTTGTGCTCCTGGCGCTTGGCGATTTGAACCGCGCAGAAGAATCACTCATTCTCGTCTCCCTCGTGGTCGCAGCAGGCGCCGCCATCACAGGCATCCTGGATGACTTGGTGGTGCTTCGGCAACAATTCAAGGCATTCATCCCAATCGCATTCAGCGTTCCCTTGGTGCTGTACGCTGAAGATTCGGTGATTCAATTTCCAGGATTTGCCTTCGACTTCGGCGTCCTCTACGCCCTGGTCTTGGTGCCCTTGGCGGTGGCCGCGGCCAGTAACGGGTTCAACATGCTCGAAGGATTCAACGGCCTCGGCGCCGGCATGGGACTCCTCATCGGCATCGGCATGACACTCATGGCCTACACCTCAGGCAACTTCCTTGGCCTCGTGATCTTGATTCCGCTGCTTGGCGCCATCATCGCGTTTCTGAGCTACAATATGTTCCCTGCCCGGGTATTTCCTGGAGACACCTTCACGTTGCTCGTGGGCGCTGTGTTTGCTGCGGCAAGCATCCTATCCAAGATTGAATTCTGGGCTGCACTCCTGTTCATTCCTCACGTGGTTGAGTTCTTCCTCAAAGCACGGGGCCGGTTTGAAACCCAGAGCTACGCCCAAGAAGTGCGCGATGGGACTATGCACTACGAAGGCCCGATCCACAGCTTGACGCACCTGGCGATGCGCAGTGGAAAGCACAGTGAGCCGAAGGTGGTTTTCCTCATGTGGGGCTGCATGGCTGCCTATGTGGCTTTGGTGCTGGCGGCTTTCTTTGCCTTCGGGCTCGAATCTGCGTAGAGGGCCAAGAATTGAGCATTGATTTTGCTCACCTCAAATTGATCTTGGACACGGGCACGCGCTGCCGCAGCCAATGACTCGGCAAGGACATCGTCTTCAAGCACCGCTTGCAAGGTGTCTGCCAGTGCCTCAGCGTCACCCTTAGGCACGAGCAAGCCGGTGACGCCATGCGCCACCACATCACGACAACCCGACACGTCAGTTGCAACGAGAACGCGACCGCTGGCGGCCCCTTCGAGTAGCACATTGGGAAGCCCTTCACCGTGGCTTGGCAAGCAGACCACCCGGGCAGATTGGTACACCTTCGGCATGTCGGTGCTGGGACCCCACCATTCGATGATTCCCTCCGCATCCCATTGCTTGAGCGTCGATTCGGTGAGGGTTGCCGCGTTGTCAGGGTCGGGCGCTCCTACGAGTACCAATCGAGCAGCCACATTGCGTGCTTGAAGCAGTCGCGAGGCCTCCACGTATTCGGCAATGCCTTTGGTGGTCAGCATGCGGCCTGCGAGCACCACGACAGGCTCCTTAGGCAAGGGCGTCGCAGGGAATCGCTCCATGGCGACACCACTTCCGGGAACCAAATGGGTTCGGCGCTCGGGGACGAGGTTGGCGTTCACGAATGCCGCTTGATCGTCTTGATTTTGAAACACCACTTGGGCCCGATCATATTGAAGCGCACGGCGAAGGGTGCGCTGAACGAGTTTGCGAAGCACGCCCCCGGTGAGACCTGTGGCAAAGAATGCTTGGCCAAGCCCCGTGACGGTGGCAAGCACCGGAAGCCGCAACCGCTTGGCGGCAAGGCTGGCATACACCACCGGCTTGATGGTGAAGGCGTGAACGAGATCCGGTTGAATCTCGTCGAGGATGTTGGTGAGGGACTTGAGAGATTGTCGCTCCGACCAGGGATTGGTGCCTCGGCGGCTCAAGCGCCAAGGGACGATGAGGTTGCTGTCCACCTCAGGGCGTGGCGGGGCAATAATCACTACGTCCCAGCCGGCATCGCGAGCCGCTTGAATCAAGGGCGCGCGCAGGCCAAGCATCGGTCTTGCATCGTTGAGGACCATGGCCAATTTCATGGCCACAGCAACGCCTCCCATTGATCCACGATGCGTTCCCAATCATGATGGGCTTGGGCGTGCGCGTTTCCCGCGTTGCCCATGGCAAGCAGATCTTGCGGGGGCAACTGCATGAATTTGGTTATGGCTGCGGCCATGGCTGCCGGGTCTTGAGCAGGAACCAATTCCCCTGCACCCGGGCCTAGTGCTTCAGGCGTTCCACCCACCTCGGTCGCAAGCACGGCTCGGCCGTGGGCCATCGCTTCGAGAACGCAATTGGGGCTTCCTTCAGTCCTGGAACTCAAGACCAAGGCGTGCGCACGCTCGTACTCAGGCGTCATGTCCATGATGGCGCCGGCAAACTGCACCGAGTCTTGGACACCCAAGGAGGTGGCCAGTTGGGTGAGGGATTGGAGGTTGGGGCCGTCACCGACGATGCGAAGGGTTGCGCCGTCGGGTTTTGTTGCCAAGGCCCAGGCGTTGAGCAACGTCTGATGATCTTTTTCCGGCCTGAGTCGCCCAACGCAAATCCAGGTAAAGGGCGATTCGGGAAGTGGTGCCGGGGTACCTGGCACATCGACGCCATTGAGAATCACGTGGCCTTTGCCAGGCATTGCCAATTGGTCTTCCTCCTGTGCCGCGAGGGCCGCCTTGGAATTGCTGGTCCATGCGTCATCGAGGCGCCGCGTTCGCCTGAGGAACCAGTGGCGTGGTGGGCCACCGAATTGAATGGCACGGAGGCACGTTACGAGGCGATTTCCAGTGAAAGGTCGCATCAATCTACCAAGCAAATTTGGCCCATACAGGAAAGTCACAACGGTGGCACTCCCGGCGGCGTGCCAGGCGCAAGTGAGCAACGCCCAAGGCCTGGTTTTGGTGGATTTTGGAATGTGTGCCGGAAAGCCGGCCGCCTCCACTTGAGCACTTCGGCGACCGCTTCGAGAAGCAACCAGGAGAATTTCCCGACCTCTTGCGTGGAGCCGGTTGGCCACTTCCAAAAGTTGCCGCTCGGCGCCGCCATGACCAAGGCCACTGATCCAAAATGTGACCCGGTTTGAGGGATTTGCCAACGGGCCCACTGCCAACGCAATGAGCAAGACCGCGGCCTTTGCTCGGTGGCGAACCGCAGTTCCCATGTTGCTCACCCCCATGGAATAGATGAGGAGAATCAGGGACGCCACCATCACAATGAAGGCAATTTTTGGCCGCTTGATATCCTTCATGCTCCACAAAACGAGGCCAGTGAGGACCACGTAGAGCAGGGAATCAATGACCCCAATCACGTCGATGAAGGCCCGGATGTTCCACGGCATCGGCAAGAACATGAAGGCAAGGAGCCGAGGGAAAAACAACAGCAAGGCATCCATGGGACCCTCCACCGTGAGCTCGTCTGGGTAACTGGTTCGCCCCCCTTGTCGTGCTTCTTGGGATTGTGCCACGTCTTCAAAATCTTCGTGATTGCCGGTAACGCCTCCCGTGCTAATGGATAATCCATCGGGGGCATACATGGAAAAGAACTGCAACAGAATCCAAGCCACCGCAATGAGGACAATAAGGACGCTGCCACGAGGCTTCTGGCCAAATGGCAATTTGATCACGGCAAGCATGAGCACAACGGCCGGGACGATGAGTGTGAAGCCCAACTGCAATTGGGGGAGTGAAACTACCGCCAAGATCCAGACGCCGATGGCCACAACCGGCATCTTGACGGTTGGACCCCAGATGCGAAGGGTGGCCCACATGAGGCCCACGGTGAGCGTCATGATGGAGATGTCTCGAATCAGGACAGCCGAGTAGAGAATGAAGGTTGGAAACAGCGCCGCCGCCCAAGCCGCAAGGTTGCCTGCCCGCCCAGACCAGAGGGTGTTAGCACAAAGCGCCACACCTCGAATCAGCACGGTTCCGAGAAGCACATTGATGCTGATGCCAACGAACAGGTGTGCGCCAGTCCACTGGTACACGCCTGCAAGCGCCCAGGGGTACGGGTTCACGCCTGTTGGTGGCCCCCGGACCCATTCGGTAAATGGCATCTGGGAAAGAAGTTCGGCGGAAGTTTGGAAAAAGACAGCGTCAAGCTTGCTGTCGGGCAAGGTTACCAAGGTCAAGCCGAGCACAGCAACGAGGGTTCTGAGTCCCCATCCTACCCATACGGCGCTTCGGTAATTGCGCGGTGCTGTTGCGGCAATGGCAGCTGAGAATGCTACGATTCCAACCGCAGCCACATGGGAACCCAGGAGGGGTGAAGCAAGCACCGCTAGGGCGCCGGCAAGGATGAGCCAAGTTGAGGCCCTCCACCGACCAAGCGGCAATTCAGGCGAGTTGCTTTGCATGTTTGCCCCCTCGGTACCCGACGGCGACCCAGTAGGGTTCTTGGTCGCTAAATTCTAAGTCTCTTAGCCCAGCATCGGCCATCATTTTGGCCATGTCTGCTTTGCTAAATCGTTGCTCCAGGCGCGTGCCAAACCGGTCCAAGGCGTCGGTGCGCATGGTGTAGAAGGATCGGTTCCGGTAGTATTGCAGGGGCCAGTGGACAGGAAGACGACCCGTGCGTTCGGCCAAGCGGGCGCCTCGTGCCAGGGGCCAGTAGAGGGTGGCGGCGATGGCGGTGGTGACGCCGCGTTTGAGTCCGTGGGGCATACGGGCAATACCTCGGCGCATCAGGTCACTGGTTTTCCACAGTCCTTTGAACCAGGCAGGGCGGTCGTCGAAGGCGTAGTACAAATACAGAAGGAAGGGCGCGCCGGGCTTCAGTTTCGCCACGCAATCAGCGAGGGCCGCGGGAGTGTCTGGGATGTGGTGCAGGACGCCCAGGGAGTATCCAAAATCCATGCTGTCGTCGGCCATCGGCATCACATCGACGGTGGCTTGATGGAAGTCCACATTGGATTGTGTCGCCAAATTGCGCTTGGCAACTTCAAGGGCGGCGCCACTGGCATCGACACAGTGCAACTGGCCAACGCGGGGGGCTACTTTGACAGCCCATCGGCCACTGCCGCAGCCAGCATCAAATCCTTGGGAAGATGCCGGGATTTGATCCCACGGGAAGATGCGAAAGTATGCTTGGAACATCGCTTCGTGTTCGTCGGCATCCAAGTCATCTTGGGGAAATGCAGCCCATTCCGCTCCAAATCCCTCAACCGTGGCAGCATCCAC
>JBFJXT010000092.1:0-8037 GCA_041623015.1 Thermoplasmatota archaeon
ACCTGCCGTGACCAAGCCTACTCGGGCAGCCACTCGGGCAATTCCGGGGCCGTCCTGCTTGGACCATTTGCCTGTGGGTCGAATTGGATTAGGACGCGATTCTGGGGCCTCAGCGGGTTTTTGCCGGGATGGCTTGGCCGGCGCTGCGGTGAATGCTACGTTGGTCGGAGGGGCCTGCTCGACCGGGGCTGAATCGGTGGGGGGTGTCTTGCTTGGGCGGATGGGTTCACCCTCCACCAGCGGAACTTCTTCCGGGTCAACCCTCGGCTTCGTCTGCCTCTTTTTTGGTGCCGGCGCTAGCGCTTTTGGCTTGGACTCCTCTGGCGGCATCCACGGAGCTGCCTGCACTTCAGGCTCCTCGGCGCGGCGTTCTGGCTCCCGGCGTTTCACGGTGCGAGGTGGAGTTTTCGGCTTGGCTGCTCGAGGTTTTTTGGTCTCAGCGCCCTCGCCAACGACCTCAATGCTGCGACCTCCGTGGCTTGTCATTCGGGGCCGAATGTCAACGAAGACAGGCTGTGTGAGCCCTCCGCCGGCCACGAGAGCACTGCCAATGGCAAGGCGTTGAACCTCGTCTGCAGTTTGTGTGGTGATGCCCTCGACACTGCTGACGATGGCCTTCAAGTCGTTGGGATTGGTGACTTTGAGAACGACCTGGGTGTTGCATTGGCTAAGCACATTTTTGTCAATCTTAGCCGGCCGCTGGCTGACAATCACGAGGCCCATCCCAAACTTGCGTCCCTCGGATGCAACGGTCCGAATCACGGCGCCGCTGATGGCATTGCCAACGCCGCGCTCTGGACAGAAATTGTGGGCCTCTTCGCAGACCAAGATGAACGGCGGGACTTCGCCGCGCTTTCTTGACTCCCAGAGGAGGCTAGTAAGACGCGTGACGAGGACTTCTTGAATGTCGGGTGCGACGCCCTTGAGATTGATGATGGAGCACTGTGCAGGCTTCACAAGTTCCGTGACGTCCGTGCCGCGCACATGGAACAAGCCTGTGGCTTCCAGGGCTTCTAGGCTGTTCAGGACATTCCATTTGGTCGCTGCCTTGTTGCGTGCCACCGCATCCATGATGTCCTTGAGGGTGTGCGCCGGCAGGTGGTCTGTGACCTCCTTGACTGCCTGGTACAGGAGGCCCATTTGGCTGCCCTTGACTGAGCTGCCCATGAGGTCTACCAGCTCGCGGCCGGTGAGGTTCATGCCCTCCAGGCGCAATTTTTCGGCGTCAGGATTCACAAACGTATCGAGTGCATACTCCTTCACTTGAGACTGGAATGTGCGCGGCTTACACCCATAACGGGTCATGGTCTCTACTTCGCCAGGATCCACGTTGGGGTTGCGAAGACTGCCATATTCGCCGTGCGGATCAAGAATGACCAAAGGAACTTTGGCGTTCAAAAATTCCTCTAGAATCACACCCACCGTGTATGACTTGCCGGCACCGGTTTTTGCCAAGACGCTCACGTGTTTTTGCGCGAGCATGTTCATGGATAGGCGCACGGGGATGGCGCTGCCTTTCACGTGGCCAAGGTACGCGCCGTCCGCGGCGCCTTCGAGACCCAGGACATCCTGGACCAATGAGTCATCCGCTCGATGCACAGGCTCACCTGCTTTGAATGGTGTGCGGGGGACCTGCACTCGGCCATGGGCGTCCTTGAAGCCGATGACGTGGACGCTGGCAGAGAGCTTGTCTTCGGTGCTGGCAGCTCCCGACACCGCGTCATCGAAGCTCAAATTGGTCTTGCGGACCACTTGCTCAACTTGTGCCAACACCTGCCGTCCTGTGTGGTCTACGGAGATGTAATCCAATCTGCGCAAATCGCCGTGGATGGCTACATCAAAGCCCGTGCTCCCCACGTTGCCATAGATGACTCCCACCGCGTCCGGCATCCCTGATTCCATGGTGGGTCCTCCTTTGAACGTTCGGAAGCGAAACAGGCCGGCCGGTCCTTTTTTCGCCGCGCGATGGACCAAATTATGGATGGAAATACCCAGAATTCGGCGATGAAAATCGGGGCACGGCCCTGGCAAATCTCGGCGGATTTTCCATATATGGCTGCCCGACCGTTGCACTTGGAAGTCTTACATCGGGACGATGTCAAGGTTGGAAAAAAAAGAAAAATCGGGGCTCAACCCGCGGCCGACTGGGCCTTTGTTTGACACTTAGAGCATTTCGAGCTGGGACATGATGTTCCACACCAACGTTCGGCCGTGAAGCGGAATGTTGGGGTCGTTGGCCATGTCGTCAAGCTTGGAGATGGCGCCAGACTTGCGCACATCCATGGGCTCATTGGTGTCAGCGAGAATCGCCTTGATCTCGTCGGCGAGGCGCCGAATGTTGCGGGGGACACTGCTGTCCTCAAGGAGCATATCCAAGCCGGTGGTGATGTTTTCGATTTTGGTGGCCATGGTGGCACCTCCGAAGGTAAGGCGGCCGACTTGGGGTCCTCTTGAAACGGTTTCGGTGGCGCCCTCTAGGACGAAGAGATTCGGCTGGGTGCTTTTTTGTCCAATATGGCGCGAATATCCGAGGCCACTTTGGCACCTATGCCGGGGGCTTTTGCTAGGTCTTCCTCAGTGGCTGAGAACACGGCGATGACGGATCCAAAGTGCGTCAGGAGGCCTTCTGCGCGTTTACCGGAGATGCCCGGGAGGCCTGCGAGGATGAACAATTGGGTTTCGTCATCGCTCTTGGGGGGTGCGGGGCGAATTGCAATGGACCTGGATTCTCTGAACTGCTCCCTTTTGGCCACTGCATACAGGAATCGGGCGGTCTCCAAGGTGTCTTTGGTTTGCAGGATAGGGATGCCGTGGTCCACGGTGGTACTGGCGATGGCAGCCATGACCGCTTCTGGAGCGATATTTCGGTGACCTTGGAGGCCCTCGCCTTCCAGCACCAAGAATGGACGGGGGTAGGCCTTCAGTTTCTTGAGTTGCTCCCAGAGCCGACCATCGACTAACGAATCAACGAAATCTTTGCCGGTTTTACGTTCAACCGCAATTCTGTCGCTTAGTACGAAATCGGCGACTTCCAGGGTCCGGGTTTCAATTTGGCCACCCAATTGGGAAAGGTGCCGAACCACCCCGCCTGCTTGCTCACGAGCATCGCAGATAATCCGAGGGCCGGGGGAAAAACTGGGGGCTCGGGCGGTTTCTTGGGAACCGGATCGGGATTGCTGGGGCCCTGGGGCAGATACGGGTTGTTTCGAAACTGGCTTGGCAGCGGCTGGCGGCGTCTCGCTCAGGGTTTGTTGGCCTCGGGTCAACGGAGGCTGGGTGGATTCACGACCGGATAATTTAGCGCGAAGACCCATGAGTTCCTTCACCATCGCCTGCTCCTTGCGGCGGCTGTTCCAGTGGGCGGCCTCGTCGCTGGTGCCTTTTGTCATCAACACCACGACTCGGCCGTCACGGTTGCGGCCCGTTCGCCCCCTACGTTGGATGCTTCGGATCTCGGATGGAATTGGCTCGTAGAACACCACCAAATCGGTTTGGGGCACGTCCAGCCCCTCTTCTGCCACACTGGTGGCCACCAGCACATTGTGTTCGCCTGCTCTGAAGCGATCAAGGAGGGCTGCTTGTTGCTTCTGGGTGAGTCCGCCTTGGCCCTTGCGTTTGCCTTGACCTACGAAAACGACTGGGGAGACGCCTTCGAGGTCGGATAATCGATTGGAAACGCTCTCACAGGTGGTGCGGTAATGGGTGAAGACAATGACCTTGGAGTTGGGATCCTTTTGCAGTTGTTCTTGAACGAGGGCTTCGACTCGGCCCATTTTGGGATTCTCAGACTCATCATGGCGGGCTACATGGAATGCTTGCACAACCTCAGGGTCATCGACGATGAGTCGGTTGGCCTTGCTTGATTTGGGGCCCTCGGCCTCCTTTCTAAGCTGTTCAATGTAGGCAACGAACGCCCCAGAGCCCTGGGTTTGCGCTTGTTCAAGGGCGTGCAAGATCTTCATCGCCTGGGCTTGCAAACTGAGCGCCTTGAACCAGGACGGGTCCGGATCTGTGGTGTTTGCGATGGCCCGTTGGGCTTTGCGACTTGCTTCCAGCAGACGCATTCGCGTGGCGCGCCCGGATGATTCTAAGAGATTCAATTCACGCAGAATGCGCACTCGTTTTTGCAGAGCATCTTCAAGGAGCCGGCGGACTTTTTCCATCGCCTCCGGGAGAGGAAGCGTTTCCCATTCCGTCTTGATTTCCTGCACGTACTCCGCCACATCAGGGTCGTTTGGCGTGCGAATTTCCACGTGATCAAAGCCAAGGTGCAGCCGAACCTCGTCGATCTTCTGTACATCATGGCCGGGGCTTGCCGTGAGTCCAAGGCGCCGATGGTTGGGTGCGCGACGCTGCAGAGTGTCTCCGATGAATGCGTAGGGGTATTCCCCCACTGCGCGGTGACATTCGTCATAGATCACCCAGTCAAACTGAGGGTCAACGCGGTTGGCCACCAAGTCATTCTGGATGACTTGGGGGGTCGCCACCACGATGCTGGGGCCCGCGTAGGCTTCCTTTCGTTTTTCGGGTTGCATGTGCCCTGTGAGCACTTGGATGCGGTCGTTCCACGGGTCAACGAGGGATTCTTGCAGGAATTTTCCGTGTTGTTCCACCAGGGGCTTTGTGGGTGCGAGCATGAGAATTCGCTTTGCACCCGATTCGAGCGCGTCTGCAATGGCGAGGAGTGCAACTACGGTTTTGCCCATCCCTGTTGGCAATACCACCAAGGTATCGCGTCGGCCCGCAATTCGGGCTAGGTTGGCTTGATAGCCGCGAAACGAGAATGTCTCGGGCTGCAAGCGCGGGTGGGCAAGGAACAACGAGCCTCCACAGGGGGACTATCCTTCAACGCTTCGAGGGTGGGTAGAGTGAAACTACGCACGGTCTAATCGCGCCAAATGGGACACATCGGGTTCCAACCGTCCGTCGTCAATGGCCGTCATGATTTGCAGCACCAAATCGTTGACCGGCGTTGGAATACTGTGGCGCTTGGCGACTTCCGATATTGCTCCATTGAGGTAGATTGCTTCGCTACGCTGGCCTCGGAGGCGGCTTTGCAGACTGCTGGAGCGATATTGTCGGAATTTACGCCTCATCACAGCCAGGATGAGGTTTCGAAGCGGCAGACGGCTTCCAAGAGGCGGTAACGCCATCCACGTGGGTTCAATGCCGAGCATTTTCTCAAATGCCACGCCTTCAGCGACACCCGCCGCTAATCCCTCCGTGTAAATTCGCAAGAAGGCGCGGCGGGCGCGTGGATCTTCAAGCAAGGCCCCAAAATCGAGCCCCGTCAGCGCCCCAAGGGTTGTGCTTGCTGAATTCACCAGCAACTTGCTCCATTGAACGCCTTCCATATTGGCGTGGATGCGTGTGGGGGCAACGGCCGTCAGTGCTTGGGCAAGGGGTTCCAGATCAATTCCAGTGTTCATTCCCTGGTTTGGCCATAGTCCTAGAATCAACTCACCCGATCCCGTCTGTCTGCTGCGACCGGTTGATTCCAGTGTTGCGGGGAATGCCACCGTGCATGCAACGAATTGGTCGGGGCACAGAGCAGCAATGGTGTCGCCTTGGAGGCCATTGAGCAGACTGACGACCAATCCATCCTTTTTGAGCGCCGGCAACCACGATTTCAACGCCTTCGGCGCAGCATCAATTTTGGTGGCAAGAATCAACGCATCAACGGGATTGCCCACATCTTTGGCTCTCCAGACCGCAGGAACCTCAGAAATGACTTGTTGTCCATCCGAATCGACGGCCACCAGCCGGTGGTGTTCTGCTGCGCGTTCTTTGTTTCGGCAGCCTAGATGGACAGAATGGCCGCTGGCTGCCAAGCGAGCTGCAAAGCAAATGCCGAGGGCACCAGGCCCGACCACGAGGATGCGCACGTTGCCACGACGGAGGGTGCTTCATTCGATGCTTTTGGTTCGAGCGGAGGCCCTTGACCGTGTCATTACCCCATGATTTCATGTGGAATCCGACTCCTGTTGGGTTCAGACCCCATGATTTCCTGTGGAACTCCATATCTCACTGGTCAAGGGTGATTTGAGGCCTTCCAGTAAAGGTTCATGTGCGTCGCCCATTTGGTCGAATTCCCGGTGGTGGGATGGTCGGCGTTGCTGGCCTCACGAGGAGGGGATGCACGAGCGTAGGATGCAGCGGAAGCTTCGCTTCTCCTGCGCTCGTGCTGATGCGTGAGGTGGATTCACCCACCCCCTGGGAAAGCGGAATTACAGGCGGCCCTTTGATTATGCAGGACATGCAGGCGTTCACGGTACAAGATAGTCAACTGTCAGCAAAATGGGAGGGTTTCCTCCTTGACTACTGCAAGCAACAAGTTCAGCAAGCAGCCCTTGACTATCCTGAAGTCCGCAGCGTGGAAGTCCAATTCAATGACATCCAACTGCGCGACCCGGAACTCGCCGACTACATCCTGCAACGCCCACGGCACAGTCTCCGCGTTGGCACCACCACTCTGTACCAAGTGGACGTCACCGTTGAACCAAAGCCCCGCCTAGCCCTCCGCATTACGGGCCTTCCCGAATCGTGCCGGATCATCCCCCGGGAGCTTCGCGCCGAGCACCTCAGCAAATTCCTCGCCGTTGAGGGTCTCGTGAAGAAAGTGACCGAAGTCCGCCCCATGATGCTCGAAGCCGCCTTCGAGTGCAAGGCCTGCGGCAACCTTGTTCACCTCTTCCAGGACGAAGAGCTCCTACAAGAGCCGGTCCAGTGTGACAACTGCGAGCGCCAGACTTCCTGGCGCATCAAGGAAGACATGAGTCGCTTCGTGGACCACCAAAAGGTGGAGATCCAAGAAACTCCCGAAGGTCTGCGAGGTGGCGCCCAACCCGAGCGCCTCACCATCCACATGCGCGAAGACCTCGTCCACATGGTGGCACCCGGTGATCGCATCCGCATGAACGGAGTCCTCATCACGGAAGCCCGCCGCCAGGGCAACCAAAAAAAGGCAGAGTTCAACAAGGTCCTGGAAGCAGTCAGCGTTGAGCACCAAGAGAAGGCGTTCCAAGAAATCAAGCTCTCTGAAGAAGACGAGCAACTGATTATGGAGATGAGCCGAGACCCCACAATCTACGACCGTTTCCGCCGCAGCTTCGCTCCAACCATCTTCGGCCATGACATGGAAAAAGATGCCCTCATCATGACGCTCTTTGGTGGCGTTGCGAAGCACTACAAGGACGGGAGCCGCAACCGTGGCGATATCCACGTGCTCATGGTTGGTGACCCTGGTGTGGCCAAGTCTCAATTGATTCGCTACCTTTCCAAATTGGCACCCCGTGCTGTGTTCACGAGCGGTAAAAGCGCCAGTGCAGCTGGTCTCACCGCCGCCGCAGTGAAGGACGAATTTGGCGAGGGCCAATGGACCCTAGAAGCCGGTGCGTTGGTCATGGCCGATCAGGGCATTGCCTGTATTGACGAGTTGGACAAGATGTCCTCTCAAGATCAAAGCAGCATGCACCAGGCGATGGAGCAACAAGAAATCAGCATCGCAAAAGCCGGAATTTCGGCCACCCTGAAATCCCGTTGTGCCGTGGTGGGTGCAGCCAACCCCAAGCTTGGCCGCTTTGACGAGTATGAACCCATTCACGCCCAAATCAACATGCCTCCTGCCCTGTTGAGCCGTTTCGATTTGATCTTCAGTCTGCTCGACAAGCCCACGCGGGAAAAGGACGGCATGCTGGCCGCTCACATTCTTCGCACGCACCAAGCTGGTGAAGTCCGCGAGCACCGCATGGCACACCCCATGGGCGTGTACACCGTGGAGGACGAAGAGAGCCTCATGAAGAAGGCGGAACCAGAAATCCACGCGGATCTCTTCCGAAAATACGTCGCCTACGCAAAACGCCACGTCTTCCCCGTCCTTTCCGATGAAGCCCTGGAACGCATCCGCGAATACTACGTGGACCTGCGCAACATGGGCGACGGCTCCATGCCGTTCACGGCCCGGCAGCTGGAGGCGTTCGTCCGTCTGGCAGAGGCATCGGCACGCATGCGTCTGAGCCAAGAAGCCACCATGCAGGA
>JBFJXT010000093.1:0-7974 GCA_041623015.1 Thermoplasmatota archaeon
CAAATGTCCGTTGGTGGCTGGTTTGAAGATGAAGAAGGTGGCTTCGGAGTCAACAGTTCCTTCTCCGAGAGCGCCAAGTCGCTTCTGAGCACCCAGGCCATTTCGTCCCACATCAGCATGAGTTGCATGGGCCTTATTCCCTCAGTGGTGGCCAATGACGTTCAACTTGCCGTCAAGCAATTTACCGACTTTGACCCGGCAAAGATGATGGGACAACTGGCAACACTCCAAAATAGCACCGCCAGCGCCCAAAAGAGCGTTGATAGCGCTGCCACAAATGCGCGAACAGGCGGCCAAATGATGTCTATCGAGACGAACAAGATCAAATCTGTTCTGTCTGGAGTGGGCGAATTGCAGGATGGCAGCAACAAGATGCTGGACATCAACTCTCTAATGACCTCATTCGAGGACTACATCAAGAAAGCCATTGCAGGCGATGCCGGCGTGCCCATCACATACTACTTGAAGACAATCACCGCCAATCAATTGGCCCAAATGTGGGTTGCCAAGTACTTCCCGAATCGCTATGTGACTGAATCTGGCGACGACTCCGGCGGCTCTACCGGTGGCGGAAGTAGCAGCGGCGGCGACAGCAGCGGCGGCGACAGCAGCGGCAGCGGCGGCAGTGGCGGCGACAGTGGCTAGCTCCACAGCCTTAAGTCCAGAGACTAGGCCCGAGCCCCCCTCGATTAGGGGCGTCCGGTTCTTGTTCGCTAAATGACTCAGAGCCAGCTACTGGCGACCACTGAGCCAAGTTTGAGCCCGAATAAAGCCCTCTTTCTTCTTTTTCATTTCAAGGTGTTCGTTCCTCAAATGAATGATTCTTTAGCATTGATATCACGGCCCTCCACCGCCTTGCGCAAATGCCCGCCGCAGAGGCAACGGACCGCCAAGTCCTGGGCCTTTCAGTTCCTCGGCGGGGTTGATCAAATCGACTCCGTTGAGCGTGCCGTAGAAGCGGCAGAGCACTTCCCAGTACCACCAGGGGTCCATCGCTTCAAACCCGGTGTGGGCGCCCCAATTCGTGGTGATCACCTGGATGTTGGGATGGTCGCGCGCATAGCGTTCCATGCGGCGTGCGTGGCGCACCGGAACGACCGGGTCGTTAGTGGCATGAACCAAGAGAACCGGGTGGTCCATGTGAGGGACGCGAATCTTTGGGTTGGCACGGCTGGCAAGTTCTTCGAATCCAGCTAGGCCATTGACCCGGGCGGCGTCGTCCATGTATTCAAGGAAACTGTCGTAGCCTCCCATGCTGCGGTATCGAAGCATGCGACGGAAGCCCTGCCACTGGGGCATGAAGGGATCCCCGAGGGGCGGTTTGGTGCTGATGTAATGCACCGCATCGAGCACGTCGACGAAGGCACTCCAGCACACAACGCCGCCATCAAGAACTTGGGCCGGCTCTACATTGTCGTCTTCCATGTGAAGGGCCGTTGCATTGAGGGCAGCAGCACCTCCGAGGCTTTCTGCAAGCACCGAGACACGCTTCACGTTGGCATGGTCGCGCAGGAATTTGGCGGCTGCTTCCACATCATAGGCTTCTTTCCAGCCGCCGGTGCCGATGCCCTTGGACTCTCCAAAAGCACGCTGATCAATGATGATGACCGGGACGTTCCAGGCCTTCCAGGCGCGAAGGGCTCGGCGTTTGTGGACCGAATCGTCCTTGGTGGAAAACATCCCAGGCACGATGACCAAGCCAAACGCCGCTGGAGACCCGTCCGTCGCAGGTGTTTCTTGGGGCCCGTACCAAGCGGCAATGTGGACCCCATCACGGGTTCTCAACCATTTGTGACGAAACGGTTTCGGGTATGGATTCATGCGGCGAAAGAACCGCGCCGCTTGGGGCCTTGCGTGGCCAATGAGGTCCATGCCTCGCTTGAATCGGAATACCCAGTTGCGAGGATGGGCGCGAGCCACAGGATTTTGCGGCAAGCGTTCCAAGTCACGGCGCAATGCCCGCATGGGGTGTTTGAGGGACTCCGACAACGAGCCAGATTCGTTCGCGCCGTCCATAAGTACGCCGGTGCGACAGAGTGAATGTAACCCCCGTTCCGGTGCTAATTTGCTTCAAAGTGGGGGTCGTCGAGCGATTCGAATGGCTGCGTCCATGTGACGGCTGCCAGTCACCGCAGCGGCAGGTGTGCTTGCAAATTCGGGCACAATGAACACAGGCAGACGCTTGTCTTGGTCGCGAAGGGCGAGCCGGACCGCGCGACCAATTTTGGGCGCGCCGTCACCAATGTGCACGGATTCTGTCTTTGAATTCAGTCCAGTTCTCCAAGCCATCAGGCGCTCCACGAGGCCCTCTACGGTGTGCGCTTCCGCAACCCAGAGGGGCAAGTCGTCGGCGACTACCGCCAAGCCCATGGTTTCACCCGGATCCACACCGTACACAACGTGCCGGTAGTCCCCGCCGCGAGGATCGAGTGCCTGGGCGACGGCAAGGAGGGTCGCTTCTCGATCTTGGCGAAGGGGCACGGTTCTGGCATCGTCCTCGGGGCCATTGAGCAGCACTTCCACGGCGGGCGGAACGGCTTCACCCGGGTTGAGTCCGAGCAATGTGATGCCCACTTGTTCAAAGAACGGGGCAAGGCTGTGGTATACGCGAAAATCATCGGTGACAAGGGCCACGGGGCGGTTGCGGCGCTCTCCCATGAACCCAGTCAACACTCGCCTAGGGCAAGGTGAGTTCAAAGGCGCTGCGCGACGCTGCGGACGGCCCTCGTCGCTCGTGCCCATTGACCCTTTTTTTACGGACCTACCTTTGCCGAACTGATGAACCTTCGAATTGACAGCCCCCACGTGGCCGAACGGGTGCAGGTGTTTCCCGAATCCGTCATTCGATCCATGAGCCTCGTGGCGGCCCGTCATGGCAGCATCAACTTGGGTCAAGGGTTTCCCGATTTTGACCCACCTCAAGTGTTGATGGACGCAGCCAAGCAGGCAATCGATGACGGGTTCAATCAATACGCCGTCACCTGGGGCGCCCCGCAGCTTCGCGAGGCACTGCATCACAAATTGAAGGACTTCAACCGAATCGATGCCGACCCCGAACACAACATCGTGGTCACTTGCGGGGCAACGGAAGCGATGATGGCCACCATGCTTGCCACCATCAACCCGGGCGAAAAAGTGGTCTTGTTCGAGCCATTCTATGAAAACTTTGGACCCGATGCGGTGGTCAGCGGCGCTGAGCCCCTGTACGTGCCTCTTGACGCGCCCAAGTTCCAACCCGATGAAGAGGCCATGAAGGCGCAGTTTGCCAAGAACCCCAAGGCGGTCATTGTCAACACCCCAGGCAACCCCACGGGCCGCATCTTCACCGACGAAACCCTAGGCCTCATTGCCGATTTGTGCACCGACCACAACACCCTCGCGGTGACGGACGAAATCTACGAGCACATGGTCTACGATGGCAAGCACCACACCAGTCTCGCCACCGTGGGCGACATGCATGAGCGCACCATCACCATCGGCGGGTTCAGCAAAACCTACAGTGTCACTGGCTGGCGCCTCGCCTACACCGCAGCACCTCGACTCATCACCTCCGCCATCAAGCGCGTGCATGATTTCCTGACCGTCGGCGCTGCCCATCCACTGCAAATTGCAGGCGTCACGGCGCTTGGGTTGCCCCAGAGTTACTACACCGATCTTCGCGATTCCTACCAAGCCAAGCGAGACATCTTGCTGACCGCCCTCGAAAAAGCCGGCTTCAAGTGTCACCGCCCGGACTCGGCGTACTACATCCTCGCCGACTTCACCGAACTAGCGCCGCACATGGACGACACGGAATTCAGTCTCTGGCTCACCAAAGAAGTGGGCGTTACCTGCATCCCGGGCTCCTCGTTCTTTGCAGACAAAGACCTTGGACGAAACCTCGTTCGGTTTGCATACCCGAAGAAGGAAGCGACGTTGCTGGCCGCGGCGGCGCGACTGGAGACGGTGCGGGCGAAGGCGGTAGCGTTCAGCAGGGCCGTCTCGTAGGCAACTCTGCCCCCCGTCGGGAGCAAGGAGATCCGCCGGAAGAATTGGAAAGGACTACAGGCCCTAGGCTTACGGCAACCCCGTTACTGGCACCGGGTAGGGCACGATCTGCCCATCCGCAACGTCCCCGACGATGGTGGCACGGGTTCCAACCATCAAGGCACCCATGGTGTTGGCGATGCGGGGCGGGTCGAGGAGGATAATGTGCGTGTTGATGCCGGCAGCTTCTCCGAGTGCGGTGTTGCTGCCGCTGCCGCTGTCGCCGGGACTGATGGCGCCGTAGAAGGCGTAGTATTTGTCGTCCCAGAATTGGTCGATGCCGGCGCGGGGGGTGCCGCCGGTGCCAAGGGCGAGGCCGTGGCCGTAGTGGACGATGCCTTGGACGTAGTTCGGGTCGAGGTCGAAGGTGGGCAAGATGCTCTTGCTCAAGTCCATGGTGACCAATGCGCCTTCCTCTTCGTAGGTGCCACGGGGGCCACCCCAGAAGCACATGGTTGGACTGGTGATGTCTTGGGCGTGGTCGTAGATTTGAATCAGCGCCTTGTCGTTGCCGATGCCTCCGTCTCCGGTCGTGGATGCGGTCTTTCCAAATTCATAGAGCACGATGCCAAGCAGGCCGCCGCCTTCGCCGAGGGCCGCAATGGCTGTCATTTTCTCGCCGCGTTTTTCGGTGCAGTGGCCGGCCGTGCTGATCTTGTAGCTACCGGGGTTGCCGTAGACGTGGGCCAGGCTGCACAGGGCGCCTTCTTCGGTCCAAAGGAAGCTGCCCGGACGAATGCCTAGGCACCCAGTTCCGGCGTAGGTCATGAGGGCATCGGTGCTGGTGGGCACACTCTTTGGAAGATCGCCCACGAGAGCGGTCGGGCTGGGAGAATCTGCCATGCCACTCGGCAGAGCGACGGGTTCAATTCGGCCATCCTCCCAAACAATCTTGGGGGTGCTGAAGTCCGTGCTGAGCATAATGTCCCGGCTTGGCAGGCCAATCTTGGCCAATTGTTCGTCACTTGGGACGAATTTCATGGGGGCGATGGCGCCTTCTCCGTAGACTTCCCATAAGTCCGCGTACCATTCTTGAAACAGATCTTCTTTGCAGTCGGGGCTGATGTCAAAGTGGCGTAATTCGATCATTCGCGTTTCGGAGTCAGCAAGGTGGATGCTGCCCGGTAGGAGGAGCGCTGCGACAATCACGAAGGCTGCCGTGGCGCGAGAGGAGCGAGCACAGGGTACGGAGAATCTCATCATGGGTAGATACGGGGGTCCAACTTGAGAGGATCGCAAGGGAACCTACCTATCGAACGAGGACACCCAGCGGGCGTGAACCGGGGGCTCGAAAGAGCTTGAGGAGGCTACCGACGACATTTTGAGACCCCCGCGCCATCGAACCTCTATGCGTGTGTGGTTTGTCGTGTGCTTGCTCCTGCTTATGCCCAGTGCGGGTGCCCAAGGAATCTTCGCCACCGAGACCTTAACGTCGACGACGAACGCAGGGCCCATTCACTATGACGCAGTAGCCGCCAATCCCCTGGCCGACAACAAGGCCTACCTGGCAACCAACACCGGAGGCGCCGGCTACGCAACCCAATGGAACTACCCCATCAAAGAAGCGTTCATTGCAAGCGGTGAATACGCCCTGACGTTCTACATCTCCTGCGACACCCAATCAGTGATTCGTTTCGGCGCAGACAATCCGGCAAACCCCGTTGCGTCGGCCCGTGCCACCCTCACCAAGGACGAAGTGGTGATCAACCAGGCCAATTTGTTTGCCTTCCGCACCTGCGATGGCCCCGATGACATCTGGGAAGCAGTCTTCACAGTGGATGGCGCCGACACGCCATTCGTTCCCGGCAACGTCCTCAATCTCCAGCTCCTCCTATGGGGCCCCAATGGCGCTCCAGGCACCGGCGCCGAGAACTTCTTCGTCTACACCGGCACCACGTATCCCAGCGGCATCACCGGCGCGGGCCTCCCAGGCGGCGCAATTGAAATCGCCGCGCCCGAGGTAGTCTACGGCAACCTCACTGGCCCCAATGCCACCATTGAGCATGACTGGGCAAGCAGCCGAAACTCCACGTTCGTCTACAATTGGACGGCGCCCGTAGGCAACGTCAGCGTTGAGCTAGGCGCGGCCCCGACTCAAGGCAATGCCTCTGTGCTCATTCGCGACGCCGAAGGAGTAGAACTTCACAACGCCACCTATGGCGCCGCCATGAACGAGACACTGGCGCTTACGGGCGGCAACTGGACCATCCAAATCGCCTACGAGGATTACGTGGGGACTCTACGCTTGTTTGCAGAAGCGATGCCTGAACCAATCACGGTTGTTCCCCCCATGAACAACGAGACCGCTCCACCGCCTACCGGCAATGAAACCGTGGAAGACAACGACTCACCCGGTCTGCCGATGGCTCTCGCTGTGACGGCTTTCGTTGCGGTGGCGGCCGTTGTGCGAAGGAAGCAAGGCTAGCTTCCCGTAACCACAACATCATCCACGAACCAGCCAGCGTTCTGCACGGATCCATCGGAGACCCACGTCCACCGCACTTTGAACTGGCTGCTGATGTATGAGCTTACGTCGTAGCTCTTGGTTTCCCAAGCGCCGGCCGAGTCCCAGATTTGGGTTTCGAGGGTTGTCCAGGTGGCCCCATTGTCGCTGCTGACAGCGAGGGCGCCGTAGTCATAAATCGTGGAGCCGTACAGTTCGCCTTCTACCCATTGCTTGAAACTCAACGTCGCCGAGGATGCGCCTGTGAGGTCGATGGTGCTGCTGTAGAGCAGATCGTTGCTGTTGGCGCTGTAGCTGCTTCCGTCTCCCGCGTGGATGCTCTTTGCACCCGATGCCGATTTGCTGGATGCGATGCTCCAACTGGTGGCGCCGCCGTTGTCCGTTTGCGTAAAACCGACGCTTGCCCCTTCGATATCGTCGGAGAAGTAGGTGGTGCTGGCGCCCGGGTCGTGGATCGGCACGCCGAGGTGTTCTTGCAATCCATTGAGCATCGCAAGCGCCATCTCGCGTTGTTCGCTGGGGTTGGTCAAAATCGCTCGGTCTCCGGCGTGATCCACGAAGGCCATTTCCATCAAAACCGCGGGCATGCTGGTTTCTCTTAGCACGTGGAAGTTGGCGCTCTTGACGCCTCGGTCATTGATGCCGGTGGCACTGACCATGCGAGGTTGAATGTCTCCAGCAAGTTGAGCTGCTGTGCTGCCGGAGCTGAGGCCGCTGTAGTAGTACGTCTCGGTGCCGCTTGCGCCGCAAGATCCACAACTGTTTGCGTGGATGCTCAGGAAGTAGTCGGCTCCCCATGCGTTGGCTCCGCTGCTTCGATCGGCGAGACTGACCGCGGTGTCGGTACTTCGCGTCATGTAGACCGTGGCGCCATCGGCTTCCAAGAGGTCTCGCAGTTCCAGGGCCACGGCGAGGTTCACGTCTGCTTCCTCAACGCCGCCGTACGTGGCACCGCCGTCGCTGCCGCCGTGGCCGGGATCCACCGCAATCTTGTAGCCGGCGAGGCCGTTTCCGCCAGTTGGGGGCGCGGTGACGGTGACACTTTGGCTTGCTGTATCGCTGCCGCCATTGCCGTCGTTGACCGTGAGGGTCACGGTGTAGGTACCGGCCGAACTGTAGCTGTGGCTGGCGGTTTGCCCGCTGCCGCTGGCGCCGTCTCCGAAGGTCCAGGCAAAGGACAGGGCGTCGCCATCGGGGTCGCTGCTGGCGCCGGCATCCACACTCACGTCGAGGCCGCTGGCGCTGTGGGTGAAGCTCGCGGTGGGGGCGGCGTTTGCTGGCGGTGTGCCGTAGGAAAGCCTCGTCGTGTAACCACTGTGAATCCAAGCGGTATCGCCGCCTGCGTGGTCGTATTGAATCTGGTACCACGTGGCGCCGCTGCTGGCATCTTCGCCAAGAATTGCATACTCCTGGCCGCCAAACACGTCCCCGATATCGGTGTTGCTTGCGGCGGGGCCAGTGCGTACGTTGAGGGAGCTGTCCAC
>JBFJXT010000094.1:0-7927 GCA_041623015.1 Thermoplasmatota archaeon
CGGTGGCCAGCCCCATGCGGTGGGCATTCTGCGAAACATGATCGAAGATGCCTGGTATGGAAACTTGTACCAAGTGGACAAGGCCACCGGCACCATGCGCTGGGTCAGCCCTCTCAACGGCGGCGGATCTGATGCAGAGGGCATGGGTTGGGTGGAAGCGCCCCGGAGTGAATTCTTGGACGCTCACGGGGCTCCGCCTGTGGAGGGTTCTGCGTTTGAAAACCTCCGAGTCTGGGCCTACGCGCACGTCGGCGGCTACACCTGCTGCATCAACCTTGGAGGCGTCTTCTCCGGCAATTTTGTGGAAGCGCGCGACGAGTTGAATGCCGGCATTTACGCCATTAAATTCGGCGGCCAACAGGGCACAGGCGGAGCTGAACTGGCAACCAAGCACCCGTTTCGCGCAAGCAACGGCGGCGCCACGACCCTCCGGTACTCTGTCCAAGCCAGCTTTGATGGCCCCCAAGACGAGGGCAATCGAACCTTTTCTCTCGAAGCAAGCCAAGTGCCCGAAGGATGGCGTGTCATGGTGCCAAGCACGCTAGAGATGGCGCCAGGGGGCGTCGTAGATCTCGAAGTGCTGGTAGATGTGCCGTTTGTCCACCAACACGGCGGCTCGGATACCTTTGATTTGGTGATGGCTTCCAATGACGACGGTGACGACGCCCAAGCCGTTCTCAGCCTTGGCATCCACTACCTCGATGTTCCCCAGCCAAGCGGTCACCACCCGAGCATGTGGCTTCACAGCGAAGCGATGGGAGATTTCAGCGGCAGCATCAACAAGCCCCTTGGTGGACGCGATGGCAACATCTTCATGAACGGATTGCAAGAAGACCCAGCCGACGAAGGCGTCGAGGTGGTCATGTCCCAATGGGGTGTTGGTGGAACCAACTTCAAGCTCTTTGCGTGCTTGGAACCTGGGCTCTTGATGGGCTTGGATATTGACATGGCGGGACTGGGGCGCATCGAAGTCCCGATCAAGAGTCAATACGCCACCGATGCAACCCTCAGTGGGCGAGTCGTTCATGTGGGCCCCGGGCCCGAGATGCGATCTTGCAGTTCTGGCCAATGGGCAAACCGAGACGTGGTTGAAGTTGCCACCTTCGCAAGCGATGTGGTGTCTCTGGGCACCAGCGCCACGATGATGGAAGCGGACGTGCTGCCTCATTCTGACGGAGATCGAATTGCCTTCCAAGAGGGTGCGCAATTGGTGCTTGAATTGACTGTCAAGGTAGACGATCTTGGCCGCACAGTAGGAAACGTCATCCTCGCTCCCGGCGGCGTTCTGGAGCTTCCGTTACTCGAGTATCAAGACAGTCGGCCCGCCGGCTTGGTAGGTGCCCCCGTCCATGAAGGTCCCAGCAACGGCACGACCTTTGTTCCCGTGCCGGTTGCCAAGGAAAGCCCCGGCGTCGGATTCGCTGCCTTGGTGGGTGCCGTCGCCTTGGTCGGATTGCTTCGTCGACGATACTGAGTCGTGCAATAGCCTTCCAACCACCGCAACTCCTTTCCCTTTCCACCCTGGCTCCCCTCCGTGTTTCGAACGGTGTGTGTCCTCTTCCTCCTGGCGCTTCCCGGTGTCCAAGCGGCACTCTTGCAAGACGCCACTGGAGATGTGCAGGGGCGCCATTTTGACCTAGCATCCACGCCTTTGGTGGGTTGGGGTGCGATGGACTTGGTTTCTCTGGAATTGGAGGAGTTGCCTGATGTGATTCGATTCACCGTCACCGCGGCGGGCTTGGAAGGAACTTGGGATTATGATGCAGGAAATTACTTCGTGTACGTGGCTCGCGGCGAGCGCCACTACACGATTCGCATGTACCAGGACAACCAAGGCACAGCGGTCATTTCCGATTTGCACGCCACTGAAGGTCGAAGTGTCTTCGGCCCCCTCATCGCAAACCTTGAGGCCCACGTTGACGCCTCGGCAGGAACGATTACCACGGATGTTCCCCGGGAATATCTCGTAGATCAAGACGGCGCCGTGCCTGCTCGTGGTGGTGTCCTGGATCAAATTGTGGTGAGCGCAGAAGCACACGCCACGGGGCTCTACACGGATGGCTTTGCAGGGTTACAAGGCGGCCCGTTCATCATCTCCGATCGCATGCCTGACGATTGGGCTAGCGCCGAGCACCCGCCGGCCAATTACACATTCCTCTACGGCGGGGGTGCTCGCCAGGGCCCCGTTGAAATCGAATTGGATCGGGCTTTTCGAGCCAGCAATGGAGAGGCAACCATCTATGTCTACCGCGTCACCGTGACCAACGCCGGCAACAACACGGACGCGTTCAATCTCCTCGCTGAATCGTTGCCACCCGAATGGGAATTGCGCTTCCCAGGCAACCGGATTCAATTGGATGCAGGCGAATCATCAAGCTTCGACGCCTACCTGCGCGTCCCGTTCCAGCACGTGCATGGGGCCACGATGCAGGCCGACATGCGCATTCAATCAGAACGTGACCCGAACATCTGGGCAAGCACACAGTTTGGCGTGCATTACCTTGCCACGGCGCAACCCAGCGGACACCACCCCACGTCCTACCTGCACAGCGCCGCCATGCCTGGACTGGCTCCGCTTCAGAGTGCTTTTGGCGGGGGTGATACCGCCATGTTTTGGAACACGCTCGAAGAGGATCCTGAAGATCAAGGGCTCCCGATGAGTGGCGTTGCAACAGGCACCGGCTTTGCCTGGAGCGGTTGCCTGTCGCCGGGTCTTGCTCTCGGACTCACTGCCAATCAGGAGCCCGGCACTGCACAACTGACGTTGCAGAGTTCCATTCCGATGGACGGCACCCTCACTGGCACCCTCAGCGTAGTGGAGCGAGAACGCGGAGCCTACTGCCACGATGCCGGGGCCTGGGCAGTTCCTCGCACACCCGTTGCCCGCTTGGAGCCTGTGACGGCGTCGCTCAGTGGCGCCACGAGCATCGAGACGCTCATCACGGCTGCATTCAATGGCAGCATTCCGTACCAATCGGGCACCGACTTGGTTCTCGAGCTGACCTTCACGCCGGACACGGTTCCCGGTCAAGGCGACCTGGTGGATTTGCTACCCGGTGGCCAACTAGAGCTGCCGCTGTTGGACTATCACGAACCGGCACCAGTGGTTTTGCCAGGGGATAATGGCACCGTCGTCGCGGCTCCCGAAGCATTCGTAGAAGCTCCAGAGCCCGCCAAGGAAAGCCCTGGTGTGGGCCTCGCTGCGTTGCTTGCCCTCGGCGCCACTGCACTCGTGGCGGCGCGTCGCAGAATCTAAGCCCGAATCGCCGTGACTTCCAGGTTCCAATCCACGCGGTGGAACTGGGGTCCCTCGCCAATGATTCGCGCCGCGATGTCCCAGTAACTGGTGACGTGCTCAGGGTCAAGCCAAGCAAGCACTTGGTCCGGCTCTTCCCACCATTCAGGCTGCACGGAGGTCTCAAAGACTGCCTTGCCGGCTTCGGCTGAAACCACTTGTGCATCGAAGAAGTACGGCGTGTCGGCGGGGCTGAATCGAACCCCCATGCCAGGAATTTCAATGGCTGGCTCCCAAGTCACCTCGAAGCGCATGGACTTGGTGCCGGCCCAAACCGGGGAACCCATGGACCCAAACGCGGGGTAGCTGCTGCCAAACCCGGGGTCGTTGTGGCCCTCTTCGTCCACGTAAGCGCCCATGAACGTGCCGCTGCGAGTCAGCACAATTTGCTCTGATTTTGATCCCCAAAGAGAATCGATGCTTGTTTCGTTCCAGCCTACGGAGATGGGCTCCAAGCCAGCTCGGCCCACAAATTGGGTGGTGAATGGACTCACGTCAAAAGCGTCCCAGTCGGTGTGCTCGTAGGCGGCGTGATCGTGGTGTGGGCGAAGCCGCAACCAAACGGACGGCGGGCCTTCCGTGTCGTTTTGCTCGAAGGTCCAGGAGGGTGATTCTGAGCGCGTCAAGACTTCCGGCACCACGTCCCCGCCAAGAGCCTCCCATAGCAACCAACCGGTGCCAACGGGGCTGTCCCCGCTCACGAGCGTGGCTTCAAGGGTCCATTCTCCGGGCTGGGCCAGCAAGGTAAGCGCCTTGAGATCTGCCTGCGGGCCAGGTGCTTCAGTGCGGGTTCCGTCAGGTGCCACCACGACCAATTGGGTCACCGCGTCGTGGGGTCGCATGGCAACCAAATTGGTGGCCGTGACCACTTGCTCTTGGGTGGGGCCAGATCCGTGCAATCGAACGAACACCGCCGAGGCGCCCTCTGGGACTTGGAAGGATTGGCTGACGGTCTCGCCTTGGCGCCACTCAAAGGGCGTCAAATCTCCCCCGGCCAGCACAAGGTCCGTCTCGTTGGAGGCCAATTGCACCGCCAGGAGAGGGGCTTCCGTGTAGGCTGGGGAGACGGTGAGGGTCCAATTGCGATTGTCCTGGGTCCACACCGTGTCCCACATTTCGGTCATGCCGTAGTGACAATCGCCGCAGAACCGCTCAGACACGGCGGTGCTGCTTGCCACGTGCCATAGCTCCGGTTCCGAGATGGGCGACGGTGGATCTGAAGAATCCATTGTCAGCAGCGCGGTCACTGATACCGCAAGAACAAGGATGCCAAGGCCAATCCACAGGGGGCGCACAAGGCTTCGAGGGCAGGTCCACCTTAAGGGGGCTGCGGAGAAAGGAAATCAGAGGTAATAAGGAAAGTTAGCTTGGGATAAGTGATAAATTAACAGAATATCCCTAAGGATAATTGGAAATATTTACTGGGTAGTTGGACATAATTTTTACAATAAAAATTATAAAATGCAATATTCACAAGGTTCAGCCAATCATATGTGCCAAAAACAGCAGTTATATGGAAATAGTTATAATTATATTGCCTTCAACCTAGAATCAATACGATAGGCCGATTAGGCTTCTGATAGCCACATTAGATTATAAAATAGTCTCCAATACTAATTTGTCGAAAGACACAAAGTGAGACTATGAATCGAATACTCGTTCTTGGAACCGCCCTGCTTCTGACCTCTTTTGCCCTCACCGGCACAATCGCGCCAGCAACACCGCCAGCAACCAGCCCCGAACTCTCGGGGTTCGTGCAGTTAACTGGCGATTTCACCCTTGGCACGGATGAAATAAAATCCGTAATCGGCAGCCTCCATGTGATTGCTGATCGCATCAATATCGAAGGCCGCCTTCATGGCGAGGATGGTCTAAGTCAGGGAACCACGATTGTGCTTCAAGCCCGTGAAAGTATCACCGTCACGGGAACAATCTTGGCCGGCTCAGGCATCGACCACGAACCAATTCATGGCCTCACAGGGGTCGACGGTGCCAACGGCGGATCTGTCTTGCTTCGAGCACCCCACATTTACCTCGGATCGACCGCCTTCATTGCTCCCGGAGACGGCGGCAACGGCCAAGGCATCACCGCTCACGACATACCCGCCGGCGCCCAGGTTCGAAGTGGATCTGGAGGCAACGGTGGAACCGTCTTGTTTGACGGAACATTGCACGCATCCGATATCACGAGCACCATCGGCACCGCCGACGGAGGGGAAGGCGGAGCCTTGATTGCCCACAATGTTCCCGCAGATGCGCACATCGCAGGCGGCGCTGGTGGCGACGGTGGACTCATCGCATTCTTGGACAAAACCCTAGACCAAACCCACCCCGAGCAAGTTTACCCCTTTCAATCCTTGGTGGCCTACGAGCGAATTGACGCGCTCATCAACGATGCTGTGACGGCTTGCGCCTCAAGCATTTGCCCAGGCTCAGGGATCAACATGCCATCTGCTCGATGCGAACTAGCAAACAATGAGGCCGCCGATGACTGCATTGATTTGCACTGCGTTCTAGGAGACATGTCCGTCTCTGAATCTTCAACCGATTCTGACTGTGGAGATGCAGAGCCTTGCGCATTCGATAATGCATCGGAAGCGCAAACTGAAGCCGAATGCGCTGACCTTCATTGCGTTCGCGAAAGTTTGCCAAGCTACCAAGTCAGTTCGGATTCCGACTGCGGGGCCGTTGAAATATGCAAAGGTGACACCCAAACCGACGCGCAAATCTCGAATGAATGCCTGACTCCAGGATGTCTCGCCGAAGACCAAGGCCGAATCCAATCTGCGGCTGAATACTGCATTGAATCTCTAGGATTTACGGCCACCGTCTGTGGAGATGGTGCAGATGGTGCGCCTGTTACGACTTATGGAACCACAGGGTTAGATGGGGCGGACGGCACCGATGGATCGGATATTTTTGGAACTGACGGATCATCTGGCGCTGGCGGCAGCAGAGGCGGAGCTGGCGTCGTGGCTCAGGGAGGTCCTGGCGGAGACGGAACTTGCGCAGATGATGATGGCGGCGATGGCGGCGACGGAACCAGCTACGGGGGCACTGGTGGAGATGGCGGCGACGGTGGCGACGGTGGCGACGGCGCGCTCTACGGTGGCGACGGTGGCGACGGCGGTTCCTGCGGCTACGGAGGCAATGGCGGCGACGGCTACGGTGGGGAAGGTGGCCAAGGTGGCTCTAATGGCAACGACGGATTGGACGGAGATGGCCGCTCGATTAAAGGATTCAAAGGAGCACCTGGGCAGGGTGGGTCTGGCGGAGCCGGTAACATCGGCCCAGGTTCACCAGGCCGCAACGGCTACTGCTGGTAAGCCTCCCCAAACCTTCGCTCATTCTCACCCTGTGTGAATGCTCTTTTCTCCTTCTTATCCCCTTACAAATGTTCCAAAGTCGAATATCTCTCCTGGCCAGAGCAGACTATGAAATTGGGGCTCGCTCTGCATCATTGGGCAGGCCATGGACATCTTTGTAGACTACTTCTTCGTTTTCGCAAACTGGTCCGTAACCAAGACGGCAGGAGTAGGGTGCCGGATGCCGGTGGCGTTGGGCTGTGGTTACGCCGCCGTCGCTTCCAATTGCCACGCCATTTGGTCATGGGCAAGGATGCGCTGGGTCGCTAGGTCTGCGGTGGCAGGATCGTCCTGTTCTTGGGCTGCCTTCTCAAGGGCGCCAAAATGCACTGTCATGGCGCGGTGTTCCGCTGCCAAGAATCGAACCATTGCCAAGGCGTCCCCGGGCAAATCTGCGGGTCCCGAACTTAGGACATCTGCGGGCACCAGTTGGCCATAGGAGCGAACCCGTTCCGCTTGCTGGTCCAATGCGGCCCAGAGTTCCGTGTACTGGGCCTCGAACAAGGCATGCAGTTGCGGAAAATGGGGGCCGCGCACATTCCAATGGGCCAAGTGTGTCCGCTGGTACAGGGTGAAGGTTTTGCGAAGTGCCTGGGCAAGGCCCCGGGACAAGTCAGTGGTCTGGATGGTTTGCGCCATAGAATCCCTACTCCATCAAGCACCGATTGGAGGCCATGAACTTGCGCCGCTAAGGTAGCGGAACCAAGAAAAACCGGCCCCCACGACTCGCCTAAGCCCCGGCGAAGCCTTGATACGAGTCCCCGCCTCGGCGAAGCCGAATCCCATGGCCGTCCGAATCGAATCCAGCCCAGAATTCGTGCGCGAAACCTACCGCAAGATGGCCGAGCGCCTCGAAGTGGTGCGCCAACGCCTAGGCCGCCCCATGACCCTTGCAGAGAAGATTCTCTACGGGCACCTAGACGACCCATCCGGCGCCGACTTGACGCGCCAAACCGCGTACCTGCAACTGCGCCCCGACCGCATCACCATGCAGGACGCCACGGCCCAAATGGCCATGCTCCAATTCCTTACCACCGGCAAGCCCAGCACGGCTGTCCCAACCACCGTCCACGCGGATCACCTCATCGCCGCTAAGGACGGCGCCGCCGCAGACATGATTGCGGCCAACACCACCAACGCAGAAGTGTATGAGTTCCTTCGTACCGCCTGCGCCAAGACCGGCAGCGGCTTCTGGAAGCCCGGCGCCGGAATCATTCACCAAGTGGCCCTCGAACAATACGCGTTCCCAGGCCAAATGCTCATCGGC
>JBFJXT010000095.1:0-7812 GCA_041623015.1 Thermoplasmatota archaeon
ATGCGCGTGGCCATACCGACAGCAATACCGTCGGCGCCGTTCACGAGCAAGTTGGGAATGGCAGCGGGGAGGACACTGGGTTCCTTGAGTCGTCCATCGTAATTGGTTGCCCAATCGATGGTTTCCTTGTCCAAGTCTCCGAGCATAGCCGAGGTGATCTTGGCAAGGCGAGCCTCTGTGTAACGCATGGCTGCAGCCGAGTCGCCGTCCACAGAACCAAAGTTACCTTGACCGTCCACCAGGGGGTAGCGCAGGCTCCATTCCTGGGCCATGCGCACCATCGCGTCGTACACCGAACTGTCGCCGTGCGGGTGGTACTTACCTAGCACTTCACCGACCACGTAAGCCGATTTCTTGTACGACTGGGTGTGGCTCATGCCCAATTCACCCATGGCGTAGAGGATGCGGTGGTGAACCGGCTTCATGCCGTCGCGGGCGTCCGGAAGGGCGCGGCTCACGATGACCGACATGGCGTAATCGAGGAACGACTGACGCATTTCGAGGTCGATGGAGCGAGGCGCCACGCGGTCGCTTTCAACGTCCGTGGTCAGCGGGAGGGCTTCGTCTGCTGGACTGTCGGCTGCGTCCGGGATGTCTGGGACGTCAGGGTTGTTCTCTTCAGACATTAGACCTCCACCTCCGCTTCGCACTGCCTTTGCAGGCAGCGGACAACGAAGTTGGACGTCTTCGTCACTTCGTTCCTCATACGTCCACCTCCGCTTCTAAGGCGTGTTTCTCAATGAAGTCCCGGCGAGGCTCCACCTGATCCCCCATAAGGGTCACGAACAACTCGTCCGCCATGACTGCGTCTTCCACGGTCACCTTCAGGAGCGTGCGGGCCTCTGGATCCATGGTGGTTTCCCAGAGTTGGGTCGGGTTCATTTCACCAAGACCCTTGAAGCGCTGGACAGAGATGCCCTTGCCGCGCTCGGCGCCCTCCGGCGTCCATTCGTCGATTTGGCGCTCCTTGGCGCGCTCATCGTAGACATAGCGATCCTGGCTGCCCTTCTTGAGCTTGAACAGCGGAGGCTGGGCGATGTAGAGATAGCCGCGCTCGATTAGGTCGTTCATGTACCGGTAGAAGAACGTCAACAGGAGCGTTCGAATGTGCGCTCCATCCACGTCTGCATCCGTCATGATGACGATCTTGTGGTAGCGGGCCTTGTCCGGGTCGAAGTCCTCGCCGATGCTGGTGCCCACGGCTTGAATCAAGGCTTGAACTTCCTTGTTCTGGAGCATGCGATCCAGGCGGGCGCGTTCGGTGTTGAGAATCTTACCGCGCAGGGGCAAGATGGCTTGCGTGGCGCGGTCGCGGCCTTGCTTGGCGCTGCCACCTGCCGAGTCACCCTCCACGATGTAGAGTTCACTGGTGACCGGGTCGCGGCTTTGGCAATCGGCGAGCTTTCCGGGCAGGCCGCTGCCTTCTAGGACTGACTTTCGGCGGGTGAGGTCGCGGGCCTTGCGAGCGGCTTCGCGGGCGCGTTGGGCCAGCATCGCCTTTTCGATGACAATCTTGGCTTCGCGGGGATTTTCTTCCAAGAACTCAGCCAATTTCTCATTGACGAGCGTCTCTACGAGGCCTCGGACCTCGGAGTTTCCGAGCTTGGTCTTGGTTTGACCCTCAAACTGAGGCTGAGGGATTTGGACACTGATGATGGCAGTGATGCCTTCGCGGCAGTCGTCGCCGCTCAGGCTGCCTTCTTTGTCCTTGAAGATGCCATTGCGCTTTGCGTAATCATTCAGAGTGCGCGTGAGAGCCGCGCGGAAACCAACAAGGTGCGTCCCACCCTCGTGGGTGTTGATGTTGTTGGCGAAGGTAAACACGGTTTCCTGGTAGGCGTCCGTGTATTGGATGGCGAGTTCAGAGCGGACCTTGCCGTTCTGGCCCTCGATGTGAATCACTTTTTCGTGTAGAGGAGCACGGTTTCGGTTGACCCAGTGAACGAATTCTCGCAGGCCGCCTTCGTAGAAGTACGCCTCTTCCACCACGTCTTCCGTGCGCTCGTCCTTGAAGACGATCTTGACACCGGCGTTCAGGAACGCCAGTTCACGGAGGCGGTTTTGCAGGGTTGCAAAGTCGAAGTCGAGGGTCTCGAAGATTTGCCCATCCGGCCAGAAGCGCACCGTGGTGCCCTTGCCTTCCGCCTCGCCGAGCATGCGGATGCCGTCGGCGTGGGTTTTGCCTCGCTCGAACTCCATCTCCACGTGCTGGCCCTGGCGCTTGACCTGGACCACCAATTTCTCGGAGAGCGCGTTGACACAAGAGACACCGACGCCGTGCAGGCCGCCGCTCACCTTGTACGAACTTTCGTCGAATTTACCACCAGCGTGGAGCACCGTCATGACGACTTCTAGGGCCGGCTTCTGGTACTTCTGGTGCATGTCGATTGGGATGCCACGGCCGTTGTCTTCGACGCCGACGCTGCCGTCAGGATGCAAGGTGACGGTGACGGTGTCGCAGTGACCGGCCAGGGCCTCATCGATGCTGTTGTCCACCACTTCGTAGACCAAGTGGTGCAAACCGCGCTCACCGGTGGAGCCGATGTACATGGCGGGACGTTTTCGGACGGCTTCTAGGCCCTCAAGGACCTGAATGCTGGAGGCGCCGTATTCCGAGGGAGTGGCCGCTTCCGGTGCTTCGTCTGGGGTTATGGCGCCGCCTGCGCCTGTATCATCGCTCATTGTGCATCCCGTGCAAACTAGGCAAAGCCCCCGTTCGCACGCGTGCGTACGCGTGCGCGCGTATAAGGGACTCTATTGGCCCGAGAAGGCGGTTTTCTTGCCCACTGGGAGCAAAAGTAGGTGTTCAGGGCAGAGAACTCGCCCGGCGGCGAAGAACGCTCGCCAGTGCGACCAGGAGCGCGCCGATGAGAATCGGGGCGCCGAGGGGGCTCCCGCGCCCCGCAGCAGAGGCGCCTGCGGGGTCCGTAATGAGGGTGCCGTCAACATCCAAAATGCCCTCTTCCTTCAACGCTTTGGCCAACGGGGTAGGCAGGGGGTCGCGATATTCTCCTAGGGGGAGCTTCGCGTAGCCCCCCGGCATGAGTGCTACTCGGACGAGTCCGTACAGATCCTCTGCTTCCTCGGCCCGGGATACGAGCGTAATATCGAGCCACATCGACGCTCCAGGTTCGTGTTCCACAAGCAAGGTTTCGGCGTGCAAGGGAAGCAGAATTGGAGTCACGGTTCCCGCAGGCAGATTTGTTGGATCGGACGGGTCGCTCTTTGCCAATACGTGCGTTCCGTTGGATCCCTTGTGGTACAGGGTGGCTTGCAGGACAACGTCTTCCACGGGTGCAGAGTGCATGGGTTGCAGTGGGACGTGCACTTCTCCGGTTTCGTTGATGATCTGGAGGCCCATGAGGAGGCCAGGAGAAAGCGGTAGGCGCCAGCCAGACAGGTCACCGCTGTTACGGCCGGCACGAGCACTTTGGTCTCTGGAGTCCTCCTCGGCAGTGTTGATCCAGGTGCGGACGAGGGGGAGACCCGCCGCGTCGCTGGCAGTGTAGAAGGGATCAGTCAGATCGTTGCCGGGGCTATCGGCTCGACTGTGGAACCAGACCGTGTTGTGGTGGCCGGCCGGCTGGGCAATCTCGGGGTAGTGAATACCGAGTTCCAACGTGGAAGTGCCCGTGGGGGAGTTGGCGAGGAGGCGAAAGAGGTCGTCACCGCCGTGGTCGTGTTGGCCTTGGACTTGCAGTACGATGGACACGGAACGTGTCTCGCCTCCTTCGAGGGTGAATGTTTCAGGGGCAATTCGTGCGAGCCAAGTCTCGGGTATTTCTTCGAGGATAAATGACAACTCTGTTGCCTCGTCGGTGGGGTTTTTGGCTTCCACTTCGAAGACGAACGTCGTGGGGCCTCCGTTGCTAAATCGCATTGGCGTTGGTGTGTTCAGCATGATGGGCGAATCGCCTGGTTGCAGGGCCCAGTGGAATGGAATACTGCCCGTTTCGGTGTCGGGCATGCGATCGTGCACGGTAGGGAGGCTGTCAGTCGGAAGTCCAGGCAAGTTGCCAGGTCCGCGCACTGTGTCGATTTCGTTGGTCGATGTGACCCAGAAAGCCACCAGAGAATCGCCGGGTCGAAACGGCAAGCCGCGTTCATCGAGAATGTGGCCCGCAATCAGTTGCGCTTCGAGGGTGCCTGCGGCTGTGTCTTCAGTTATTTCCACGGGCGCGTTCTGCGTTTGCCATTGCGTGCCGCCTGCAAGGATTTGCAGTAGCCCGTCATGGGCCGGCCCTTCTGTATTAGAGCGGGCATGGATGCGGCGCTCCACTTCGATTCGGTAGTCCATTTCGCCTCGTTGAAAGTGGATATAGTACCACGCGGAATCCAAAACGGGCACTTCGGCTGGCGCCGCGAGTCCCTGGGTCTCGATTCGAAACGTCAACCGGTCTCCCTCTAGCTCGGCGTGCAAACTCCTGAGGTCTCCTTCCTCAAACCAAGCCGGGGCGCCGTGGTCTAGGGCTGAATCTTCCAATAAGAGTGTCTCAGCACTACCAAGGGGGACGAAAAAGAGCAGGAGTACGCAACAAGCAACCTTCATGAGCAAAAGCGACGCTTTTGCATACTTAAATTGCCTAGTTAGAGCGCCCAACTATGGTGCATCTTGGGCGGGAGCTGGCTCACCGACTTCGCCTGTAGTTGGCGGGGTTTCCGGCGCTTGTTCCGGCTCCTTGAAGCTTCCCAAGTCCTTCTCCTTCTTTGGCTTTGATTTCTTGGACACCGTTGCGTCCATCCCAACGAGTTTTGCCATCAAAGCTCGAATTTCGTCGGGGCTTGCCGCGTCCAATCCGAAGTATTCGGGGAAGCGGTTGGTGACACTGAGAATCTTGGTTTGTCCGTCGCGGCGGGTCTTAACGAGGCCCAATTCCTTGAGGGCGGGGATGTGGTCGTAGACCTTGGAGCCGATCATGTCCGATAGCTCCGATTGCTTGATTGGTTGGTGGTATGCGATGAGGGCCAAGGTTTTGAGGGTCTTGGCTGGAATTTCCATTTGTGCAAACCGAGCGGCGGGCTCGGCGGCGATGGTGCGCACTTGCATACCCCAGCCCTTGCCGGCTTTGCCCACTTCGAGAATGGTGTCTCGCTCGGCGTAAATTGCTGCCAGTTCCTTGACGCCCTTTTCCACTTGGGCGCGCTTGAGGCCGGTGGCGTCCATGATTTCGTCCACGGTGACACTGCGGCCGGCGGAGAACAATGCCGCTTCGACCACCAGCACCGGCTTCATTCCGGGAGGAAGATTGAGGTCGTTCATTCAGCCACCGCTTCCAGGAGGACGGTTTCTGCTTCTGCGAGCACGGGTGTAATCCAGATTTCGCCGTAAGGGAAGTTTTCCTGGTTGGCTTCCACTTTGCCTTGTTTGATCAAGAACAGGAGGGCGTTGAAGGTCTGAACGATGTCCATGGGAATCGGCTCGACCAAGTCGCTGAAGGGAATGGGAATGGTTGGGTACTCTAGGATGCGGTGCCAGGTTTCGGCGATTTCCGCTTCCAAGTCTTCGGCGTGCATCATGCCGCCCACGCGGCCACGCATCTTGCGTTTGAGGCTCAAGCGAGCATTGAGCTTGGTTTGCTGGAGCTTCTGGCGCTCCTCGGCTTCCTGGTGAATTTCTTCGAACGCGCCGATGAGTTCCATCAGCGTCACTTTGCGGTCGCCCTTGTGTCGAATCTTTTCGTCAATAGGCGCCACCGGCATAGATTGAATGCGCTCCGTGAAGTCCCATTCGTCTTCTTCCATGCCCCAGTCGGGAAGATCGTCCCAGGTCAACTCCTCGGGTTCTTCTTCCACGCGCTGGGCGCGCTCGGCGATTTCATCGCTTTGCAGCTTGAGGACAGTCCAGGCCATCAAGAGAATGCGGCCGGCGGTCACGAGGTCCACGCCGCGCTCTCGGGCCTCTTTGAGGTACAATTCAGCGAAGCGAGACAAATCCATATCCCAGGGATCCAAGTGCTCTTGAATGACGAGCTCAAAGGCGATGGCCAAGTCGCGGTGGAAGGGGTCACGCATGCTGACGTGTTCGCCGCCTTCGCTGCCTTCGACCATGCGAATGAAGTCATTGATGCGCTCGCCGTCGTCATCGTGATCGCCCATGGCCTTGTGCCAGAGCAAGTGACGAACCACACCTACGGTTTGCAAATCCACTTGCCGCGGGGATTGCGCCAATGCCGTGTGTCCGGGGATGCGCTCAATGACCATGATTACTCCTTAATCTCGTTCTCGCCCACGAGGCCCTTGATGGCATCGGAGAGCGTCTCTGCGCTCTTTGCAACATCATCCTCTTCATCATCGACGCTGGACGCGCTGGATGATGCGGAGGAAGTGGATGCTTCGAGGCGTTGGCGCGTGAGGGTGCCGTCGCCATTGTCCACCATCTCGCCCGTCTCATCGTCGCGCATGCGGCCAATGTCGAAGTGGGCAATCATCTCAGACAAGCCCGGTTGGCTCTGGGTGACGCCGAAGATGTCGTTGGCTTCCTTGAGAGTAATCTTGCGCAGACTCACAACAATGAATTGGGCAAACCGTGCGTTGTCCTTGACGAGCTTGGCCAGCAACTCGGAGTTGACAGCGTCCAAGTTTTGATCCACTTCGTCGAGGTAGTAGAAGGGGCTGGGCTCGTACATTTGCAAGGCGAAGATGAACGCCATGCTGGTCAGGCTCTTTTCGCCACCGCTGAGGGCATCGAGGCGAGTGACGCGCTTGCCCATGGGTTGGGCCTTCAGAATCAAGCCGCCCTCGAATGGGTTTTCGGGATCTTCCAGTTCCATGTAGGCCTGGCCACCCATGCTGAGGCGACCGTACACTTCAGCAAAGTTCTGGTTGATGGCCACGAACACTTCCATAAGCGCCGCCTTCTTCTTCTGAGTGATTTCCTCGACCAGTTCAATCAACTCGCGGCGCTGGTCTTCCAGGCGCTGAGTCTCTTGGGTGAGGTTCTCTTGGCGTTCCGCTTGGGCTTCGAACTCCTCAAGGGCACGCATGTTAACGGCGCCAAGGCGGTCGATGCTTGCTTCGGCGTTACGCAAGACGCGGCGCAAGTCGTCGAAGCTTGGAACCACCATCTCTTCGGTAATCTCGATGGGGTGCTCGGCCAACTCGACCATCGCTTCGCCGAGGGATTCTTCGAGGCCTGGGAGCTTTGCCTTGGCGTTGCTGATCAAGCCGTAATGGGTTTCCATGCGGTCGCTGAGCTTGTCCATCTTTGCCTTGAGATCAACCAAGCGCTGGTAGCTACCGTCCTTCTTGTCGCGGAGTCCCTTCAGGTGGTTGGTTGCCTTGCGCTCCATGGCCAGCAGTGCTTCCACTTCCGTGGTGGACTGAGCCAGGGCCTTGCCGTGGATTTCCACGTCGTCCTTGAATTTGATTTGGCCCTCTTCTCGGGCCGTAATGCCGGCTTCGAGTTCCTTAACGCGTTCGGCCACCAGTTCCTTTTGCTTGGCAGCCACATCGCGGCGGCTCTCGGCAGCCAGGGACGCTTCCACGAGGGCGCGGATTTCCTTGTCTAGGGCCTCGGCGCGCTCTCGTAGGTCCTTGCGGCCACCCTTGAGCATGAGCTTCGATTTCTCGTCGCGAATGCGCTCCATTTCCAAGAGGCGCTCGTCAATGGTAGCACAGTGGCCGACAGTCTCTTCCAATTCGGCAGCGACGGTGGCGGCGTCCTTGTGAAGTTGTTCGAGATCCTTGTTGAGTTGGGTTTGGCGCTGGGCCAATTGGGTGCTGCGGCGCTCCAATTCCTTGAGGCGCTCTTCGGCTTCCGCGTCGCTGCGGAAGGACTCCAATTGTTCCTGGAGGGTGTCCATCTCGCGGCGC
>JBFJXT010000096.1:0-7732 GCA_041623015.1 Thermoplasmatota archaeon
ACGCCAATCTGCCCCACGCATCCTACTGCTGGGAATGGTGGCTACAGGAACACCAAGCTGCAACCGGAACCACCGAAGACGTACACCCGTCTGGCAGCGTTACCGGCCACCAAATGGTGGAATTAGCCGAAACCACCGGCGCCCCGCTTCACCCTGACGGCACCCTGCTTTGGCACGACATCAAAGGCGAACACATTCGCGGACTCAGTGACTGGGTCCGCGACCACGGCGCCTGGGACACGGATCACCTCGTCTTGCACGATACCAAAGACAGCTTGGCCATTGCGCACCTGCAAACCGTCCTCTGCCGCTACACCGTCGAAGAAAACGCCGTCCACGTGGACGACATCCTCAGCCTGCCGCTACTGCGCTGCCTTGGGATGGATCTCGACGGCGACAAAGTCATCGAAACCCATCGCCGAAAACTCCTCTTCGACCCCTGCCAACCCGACCCCGTCACCCAGTACCCAACCGTGGAACTGGCCAGTCGCCTCGCAGGATTCACCCTCCGGCCCCGGGCCCCCTGCCGCGTCGGTGGACGCATGGGACGCCCCGAGAAAGCCGACGTGCGCAAAATGCAGCCACCCACGCATGCACTCTTTCCCATTGGACAAGCCGCAGGCAACCAACGACAACTCGGAGATGCCCTCAAGAAAGGCCGCATCGAAGTGGACGTGGGCGAACGCACCTGTACCGCATGCAACGCCAAAGAACAATGGCGCATCGAATGTGACCGCTGCGGCGGTCGCACCGAACCCACCCCCAGCAAACCCGGCGCCAGCAGCTTCGACCGCGTCGACCGCGTCATCGACTTGCGCGCCGAAGTGGAGCGCGCAAGCAAAGGCATCGGCGTTGGAAAAATCCCCGACACCAAATGCATGGTGAAGGTGATCAACAAAGAACGCACCCCCGAGCCCCTCGAGAAGGGAATCCTACGCGCCAAACACCAGCTCTGGACGTTCAAAGACGGCACCGTCCGGTACGACATGACCGACGTGCCCATCACCCACTTCAATGCCAAAGAAATCCATGTCACCATCGAACGCCTCCACGAAATGGGCTACACCCACGACTGGAAAGGCGCCCCCCTAGAACGAGACACACAGATCGTCGAATTGCGCGTCCAAGACATCGTCGTAAGCCGGGGCTGCATGGACTACTTCCTGCGCGTCGCCCAATACGTCGACGAACTGATGATCAAATTCTACGGCATCAAACCCTACTACAACGCCACCACACGCGACGACCTCATCGGCGCCCTCGCCATCGGCCTTGCCCCCCACACCAGTGGCGGTGTCCTGTGCCGTATCATCGGCTGGACCAAAGCCCAAGGACACTACGGGCACCCCTACTTCCATGCGGCGAAAAGGAGGAACTGTCTTCCTGGGGACGCGGAAGTGACTGTGCTTAATTCCCCGGCGCCCGTCCGGCATTCGCTCCAAGCCATCTATGAGGCCCAAGAGGGGCAAGAGTCAGTCGTTGATGCGGCTGGAACCATTGCAAAGGATGCCACTGGCCTCCGCGTGTTCGCTGCAAATCCAGACACCGGCGTCATTGCACCCCAACTCGTTCGCAAAGTCTACAAGGTTCCGGCGCCCGAGCACCTCCTTCGCTTCCAACTCAAGAGTGGCCGAAGCATCACCGCGAGCCCACACCATCGCTTGGAATTATTCGATGGGTCCTTCCAGAAGAAGAGGGCACTGGAAGTCGTCGCTGGGGACCAACTCGCCTTTGCAACCCGCCTCCCATTGGAAACGACGACACTTGAATCCCTGGACCTCTGGGATGCGTTGCTTGAACATCCGTTGCCCGGTGTCGTGGTCCGAGGTGCCAAGGACTGGCTAGCAAGTGGAATCGCAGCCCATGGGCTGAGTGTGCTTGCCGGTCGGAGTGGCGTGACAAACAAGGCCCTCGATCAATATCGCCGCCGGGACAGCATTCCTGAATGCCTCGCCAGATCGCTAGAAAATGAAATTGGGCCCTTGCCCAAATCGGTCCGACTCGCAGTCACTCGGGATTCAGTTGCCATTCCGCGCATGCTTGAACGAGGCGATGCCTTGGCGCGTCTAATTGGCTGGTACATCGCGGAAGGATGTGCTCGCAGCGGCTCCGTCAATCAAGTGGACATTGCAGCAAGCGAAGAAGCCGCACAAGCCGATATCCTTGGAGCCATTGAAGACGCACTTTGCCTGAATCTTCGCGCCCAGCCCACCCGAATCACCATCAATGGCCGGCTCATTCACCACGTGTTCACGAAGATTCTCGGGCTCGGTAGCCACGCCCGCGACAAGGGAATTCCAGCGTGGGCCGCAGCGGCACCTGATTCCTTCCGAAAAGCGCTGCTTTCGGCTTGCTTTTCGGGCGATGGCTCCGTTGAATCGGGTCGTTTGCATGTTGCGTATCACACTGTGGATCAGGGCTTGCGGCGAGACCTCCAAACGCAGCTTGCAACCTTCGGCATCGCCAGCCGAATCCGGTATGAGGAACGCGTAGGCGGCTGCGCAGTTGCCAAACATGCAGAACAAACCAGCAAACCAGCGCCTGTTCGTGGGTCTTGGAGTCTGCATGTGCGCAGCGAGGATGCCGTGGAATTTGCCTCCAAAATCGGATTCACCCTAGAGCGCAAACAAAGCGCCCTCCTTGCCTCCGTCGGCCAAGTCCGCACTAGCCGTTTGGAGCGCAAGGGCGATTTGGCTCTCGACGAAATCGTCGCCGTGGAACACGTTCCCTGCACAGACAAATGGCTCTACGACCTCGAAGTGGAGGAACATCACAATTTCCTCTGTGAAGACCTCGTCCTTACCTCCAACTGCGATGGAGACGAGGACGCCGCCATGTTGCTCATGGATGGCCTCTTGAACTTCAGCCGCGGCTACATTCCCGACCGCCGAGGCGGCCTCATGGATCTGCCCCTGGTGTTGACCACGCGCTTGGATCCCAATGAAATTGACAAGGAAGCCCACAACGTGGACTGCCACAGCCGCTATCCTCTGGCATTCTTCGAAGCCACCACGCGCCACGCACACCCCAAGGAAGTGTCCGGCATCATGGACATGGTAGAAGGCCGCGTCAGCACCCCTGCCCAGTACGAAGGCTTCGGATTCACCCACGATACCGCCGACATCGCCGAGGGCCCCGACTTGTCTGCCTACAAGGTCCTAGAGACCATGATGGACAAAATGACGGCACAAATGGAACTGGGGCGCAAAATCCGAGCGGTGGACGAAGCCGACGTGGGCGCCAAGGTGATTGGAACCCACTTCCTGCCCGACCTAATGGGCAACCTCAAGGCGTTCAGCAAGCAAAAGGTCCGCTGCCCCAAGTGCAACAGCAAATACCGCCGGATGCCCCTCAAAGGCTGCTGCCTCTCCTGTGGCAATCCCAATTTGACGTTGACCGTGCACGAAGGCTCCGTGCGCAAATACCTCAACATCTCCAAGGAAATTGCAGTGCGGTACAACATTGATCCGTATACGCATCAACGCATTTTGCTCCTGGAGCAAGCGGTCGAGTCCTTGTTCAACAATGATAAGGTGAAGAAGGCGAAGCTTGACGACTTCTTTTGATTGAGATGTTGGGCTCGGGGTTTTCAATGGGTGGTGCCCCTTGGAATGGCAAGGTGGAGAAGGCGAAGTTGGACGACTTCTTTTGAGTGTGGATCATGTCCGTTGGGGTGTGGGAAATGACTGCATTTTAGGTTCGCGTGCAGCACGCTAGAGGAACTGGTCGGCGTATCGGTGCAGAACATGGCTGAACGATTCTCCTTTTTTCCACCACACTAGGTAGGGGCTGCAATGGAGGATTCCGTCAAGGTATCGACTTTGGTCCGCGGGGAAATGGACATGGAGCTCATGGCCCCGCTCTTCAACTTCGGATTCGTGAAGAATCAAAATGATTCGAATATGGCTGGCGTCATATGCTTCCTGCAGCAAAATCAATTCATCTGCTGTCGTGGCCATTGCTGCACCTGGGGGCCAGACGAAGACCACGTGGTCGCATTCTAGAGCCAAGCGTAGGAATTTGTGCCTCAGCGTTTCCCCGGTTGCATCGGGTTCGCTTTCGAGTGTTGCCACTTGATGGCCAACGGTTGCAAGTTGCGCCGCAAGCTCGGGGCGCACATCAATTGCCTCTGTGCCATCTCGGCTATGCTTTGGTGCCAGCAGAAGGGCCTTCATGCATGCGCCGAGAAAATTTCACTGAAATCCGCCGCAGCCTGGGTGCCCAAATGGTTCATAGCGCTAGTTTGCACATCTTCCAAGACCTTGAACATCCGTTCGCCTTTAGGCGTTAGAGAATATGCAAGGGGTCGCCGTTGACCTTCTGGGGGAAGTCCTCGCGCTGCGACCAATCCATCTGACCGGAGCTTTGTCAAGGATCGATCCACTTGCGGTGCAAGCAGGCCCGTCCGGCGCTGGAGGTCATTGAAGCGAATCGGGCCTTTGGCCAAGGCAGCCAGCACATGCAATCCGCTGTGGTCTCCGAGTAGGCGTTGAAGCATACTAACACTGTGTTAGTGGGCATGGTATTTGAAAGCTTGTGGGTCCAGGATGGTTCTAGGGTTCTGGCTTGGGCGTCGCTGGTGGGGCATGGTATTGAAGCCACAACGAGTGGGCAAGGGCGCCATTTTGGCATCTTCGACCGTCCGATTTGCGTGCTTTTTTCGGGCATGAATTTATTTAATTATATATGGTGGGTATCCAATCTTGGAAAATATAGCTAGAATGGCAATTGGGCCAATTGTAAATTGGACGTAAAATAGAAAACAGGGGATTAGCAATCTTCAATATGTTCCTGTCGATTCCGGTATAACATGGGTGATACGGACATTGATTATGCGTGCGTGTTGGTCAAATTTTCCAACAATCTGCAACACCTAAAGGAGCTAATTTCGGGGAAGGTTCACGCGAGGTCGGCCGAATACTACCGTATTTGTGAGAAGGTGGGTGTGGGTGATGCCAATGAAAGCTGTGTTCTGGCGCTTCGACCGTGGAATGGAGTCGAAGATTGGAAACTCGAACTCGGCGGGATTGAATTTCCATGTGTGGAAAAGGCTACTTTACGGGTGGGGCATCTTTCGGACCAGTATCTTCATTCTTGGACCATTATCAGAATGCCCGCAAATGATGATGGACTGAATGCAATGGTGCAGAATCTAAATAGGCTTAAGGCCGAGTTTGGGCCACACTACGTTGCGCTTTCTTCCTATAAGGTCCGGGAAGTTATTCGACGCATGATGGTTGCCACAAGCAAGCCTGTATGTGCTGCGCCAGTGCGATATGAAGATTACGCAGGCTCGCCTCTATGCAAAGATACAAAGTTCACATACCAAGCAGAAGCACGATTTTTATTAGGTGAATGCCGTGAAGATCCCAATGATTACCTTGAGTTCGTGGTCGAAGAGGGTTTTCATGATCTTATGAGTTTGAACGCGGAGATTAAAATCTCAAATAATCAAATTCGTGATCCTCTTTTTGAAATGAACTCCGGCGGGATACGCGGGAATCCATCGGCAGCCCTTCGGGTCGATGGCTAGCCCCGGGCTATTTGCACCCCTCAATTAGTACTCACCCCAAATACGTCACTGTGGCCCATAACACATATGGGATCACTACACGCATGGCGGCTCATTCAATCGTCGTGCTGAGTCAATCGATTGGTTCTTTTTCCGCAATTATCCATCTAAACCCTGGGGGATCCAACCCAATCGCCAACGCCATTTTCTCCCCACCACTCCCCCCGAAGCCGCTAAAACCCCTTCATGGGTCCAATGGTCTATGTCTAAGAAGTCCGAGGGCCCCGGCATTCAGTCGGCGGCTGGCCTCATCCGTTATTTTGATGCGGAGGAGAAGAACAACATCAAGATCGCTCCGGCTGCTGTGTTGATTCTTGCAGTGGTCGTTGGCGTGGGTGTGCTTTTGATGCGCGCCTTCTGGGAATACTAGGTTTCCTGGGTTCCTTTTCTTTCCTTTTTTCTTGTTTTGAGCCCTTTGGGGTTCCGATGGCCCGTCTGCAAACGGTTAAGGTTCGCGGGTGAGCATGGTTGCTCATGGCCACGCCGACGAAGAGGCGCTTTGTGCTGGTAGCTTCAGCCTCGGCGCTTTTTTTGGCCTTGGTAGCGAAGTTCGTGGCGGACTTCTTCGTGGATGAGCCCCTTCGGTGGTTGCCGAGTCTTGTGACGGCTGTGGTGGTTGGGGCGTTTTTGGCGTTGATTGTGTTCCGGCCCCGAGGCTTAGATCGTCAAGGGGAATTTACCGTGGACAGTGCGGTGCCCATGGCGCGAAGGGGAGAAGAAGAGTAAGGAAGCGCCCCGATTGATTGGGGGCGTGCTTGTTGTTGTTTAGCGGCGGCGTGCCACGAGGGCGGCTCCGAGCAAGGCGATGCCCGCGAGGATCAAGCCAGCGCCGGGGGTGTCTTTGACGTCAGGTTCCTCGGTTTCAGTGGGCGCTTGCTCAGTGACGAACAGGCCTTGTTCTCCGTACAGGGGGTCGTAGCTGTACGTGGGAATGAAGGGCGTGTCGATGGGGGTCCATTCCACGTGGCCTTCAAGGCTGTTCATGATGAACCAGTACGTGAGGGCGCTCACGGAGTAGCCACTGAGGCCGTAGCGGTGGTCGTTGCCTTGGAATGGCACGGGGAGGGCGCCGCCGATGAAGTCGATGCTGCCTTCGCCCACGTTGAGGCTGCCAAGGCTGGCCATTTCGCCTTCCTTGGTGGTTTCACAGGGGGGTGCTACATCTTCGTGGTGGCCGCTGGGGCTTCCGGCGCTGTTGGTGGTGCCGATGACGTCGCCGCCTGCTGCTTCAAAGAGCGGCCTGGAGACGCCCCATTCGGGGTAATTGCGGGGAATGGAGTACCCAACGGCGGTCGCTTCTCCAGTGACGCGGGCGGCCCAGGTGACGCCTTCCATTAGGGGGTGGTCGGGGTCTTGGATGTCGCTGTGGCCCACGTAGACGCATTGTTGCATGACTGCTTCCGTGGTGAGGCCGCTCCAGTCGAGGAATCGAATGGCGCTGTCGGTGAGCAACAAATTGCCGCCGGATTCTACCCAGGTCTTGATGGCGTCAATTTGGTCAGGGAACAAACTGTCGAGCACTTGGTTGGTGATGACCAGGTGGTTGTAGCCGTTCAAGTCGTCTGCTGCGAATTCGGCTGCGTCGAGACCGTCGATGGGGTCAACGCTGAATTTGGCCAGATCGCGCCAGAAATCCACGTTGCTCACATCGTAGTCCACTTGGTCAAATTCGAAGCGAGCTTCTTCGGGGTGGAAGCTGCGGCCCACTTCACTTTCGTAGCGGTTCGGGTCGTTGTCGCTGGTGACACGGCTGCCGTCATCTAGGAATGCAACGGGGCCGGTGCCGGCGAGCATCGGGGTGTCGAGGCGGCCGGCCATTTCCATTTGGGCGCGAACGATTTCTCGAACGCCTGCCACGTGCATGTCTTCCAATTTGCCAATCCAGTGGTTGTCGGGGACCATGTGGCTGTAGGCAAATTCAGTGATGGTGCCGACAGCGCCCATGCCGCCGGTGGGGCTGCGGGGGCTCATCATGAGGTAATCGCTGGTGAAGCCGGAGTCGGTGTAGCCGATCATGTCCCAGCGGGCGCCCCACTCGAAGGCGCGGCCGTGGGTGTCTTCGACGCATTGTTCGCCGAGGATTGGCACGGGGGCGCAGGGCAGGCTGTCGGGGAGCGCTTCGTAGATGATATCTGCCAGGGTGGCGCCGGCTTGCCATTC
>JBFJXT010000097.1:0-7691 GCA_041623015.1 Thermoplasmatota archaeon
GACTTCAATGCCCGATATGTGCCCACCACGGACATCATGAGCTACGCATCGAACCCAAGCACGGTCCCCTGCGTCAGCACCTTGAACGCTCGGGTCATGGAAGGCATCTACGCGGAGCTAGCCGGCCAAGAGGCCCCCCAGTGGATTGTTGACGATGAACGATTCGCCATGAATCCCTGGGATTACCAGAACGTGGATTGCGAAAACCCTGAGCAAGAGTTCCTCTAATCCCGCACCACTTCGTTCCTTGAACTACGCCACACGGCATCCACCCAAAATGGGCCTGGGTGCCGGTGGCTCCCCCAGTTCGTGATTAGCCGCGAAGCATCTGGCCCAACAAGCCAGGTTCGCGGCCGCCACCATCGCCGCCCCCGCCGGGAAGCCTTGCGGCCAGCCAACTAAGGAAGCTCTGGGTGCTGCGGCTCTGGGTCCAAACGGTGCCAGGGCCCATGAATTCAGAGACGATGCCTTCGCCCGAAAACAACGTAGATTTCATGCCGCCCACGCGGCGGATGTTGTGTTGCAATCCTTCGTTGAATGCAACAATGTGGCCGGTGTCCACCACGAATTTTTGGCCAGCGGCCAGGGTGTGCTGTTCGATGGCGCCGTAGCTGCTGAGCACGAGATCCCCGTGGCCCGAGACCTTCAGCATCACGAATCCTTCGCCGCTGAAGAAGCCCTTTGCGCCTGCCCACTTGGTGTCCACGGTGACATCCGGGGACGACGCGAGGTAAGAGCCGTCTTGCACGATCAAGGAGCGGCCGCGCAAGTCGGTGTGCCAAAGGTCTCCAGGGAGACTCGGACAAAGGTGGACGGCGCCACCTCCGGGTCCAGCGGTGAAGGTATTCTGGAAGAACGATTCTCCACCGAGCAAGCTGCGCTTGAGGCCCTTCATGATTCCGCCGCTGGCGGTCTTGATTTCCACGTCGCCTTCCATAGCGAGCATGGCGCCCGATTCGGCCTTGATGGCGTCTCCGGGGGCCAGTTCGACGCGCACTTTGGCGTAGCTTGGCTGGTGCGTGATCGCTACCTTCATGCGGTTTCATAGGGCTAGGCAAGTTAACTTCGCCGCCACGAATCGCGACCAGTTTCTTTGGGCAACGATCCTTGGCTTGGGCGTGCGCTATCGATTCGCGTGGTTTGTTTGGGCGATCTTGGCAGCCTTGCTTGCCGTTCCAACTCTGCAAGGACATGTGCCACGGACAGAAGCAGCGGGCACCACATACGAGGATGCGTTCCACATCGACGAATTCGACAAGTCCTGGGTGTTCTACGGGGCACTCCAGGCAGGCGAACAACGCATTTACCGGATCGAGGCCCAAGAGGGGGATTCTCTGTATGCAGTGCTCCAAACGCCCCCGGGGGCCTCGGCAGTGCCCCGCATGTCGATTGTTGGGCTAGGTTGGAATGAGACTGCGCCGCCCGACGCCCCGCCAGGCCTCACAGCTCGGCACTTGCCCATGCACATTGAACTGGGCTTCGAGCCGTTTACACCCACCGCCCTCAGAACCACCGCCGAAATTGAAACCAGTCTCCCCGCAGGAATCCACTACCTTGTGCTCACCTCTGAGGATGCGGCCCCCTACAGCTTAGGCCTTGGAAAACGAGAAGCGTTCACCCCGTTCGAATGGCTTGCCATTCCCGCCGATCGAATCCAAATCCACGACTGGGCCGGACAGCCCATCGTGCTGGCGTTTCTTGGAGAGCTTGTGGCCATTGTCGGCGTCGGCGCGCTCGCCGTCTACCAGAAGGAAACGAGGCCCCATGCCCTTTTGCGATGGACTGCCACAGCGCTGTTTGCCGGCAGTGGCATGACGGTGATGTTGCAGACCTTCATTGGACTCGGCTGGAGCGGTTGGTCCAATGGTGCCATCGTGGCGCTGGTGCTCGCCGCAATCAATGGGCTGGTTGCTTGGGGCGCTTGGCGCACCACGGCAGCACACAGCAGGCGCAATCGAATTCTCGCAGGCGGGCTCTCGGTGGTTGGATTGGCCACCTGGAGTGGGCTCTACATTGGCCCCTTGGCGTTGATTGCGTGGCTTGCTTGGCCTACAACACGTAGCCAACCATGAACACAAAGTGCAGGGAGACTCCAATGAGGACCATCACATGCCAGACGCCATGGAAGCCCACCAGTTCCGGCCAAAGGTCCGGTTTTTTGGTGGCATATCCCACCGCGCCCACGGTGTAGACGATGCCGCCCGCAAGCAGCCACAACAGCGCCGCGATGGAGAAGTTGTCCAATAGAGGCTTGATGCCGACCACAGCCACCCACCCCATGAGCACATAGACGCCGCTCGTCACCCAGCGCGGCGCAAACGGTGCAAACAGCTTCATGACGATGCCAATGGCCGCAATACCCCACACCACGCCAAAAATGGTCCAACCCCACACCGGGGGGAGGGCAAGAAGGGTGACGGGGGTGTACGTGCCTGCGATGAACAGGTAAATGCTCACATGGTCCAGTCGCCGAAGGAAGCCGCTGCGCTCGTGGCCATGGGCCGTCTGAACCGCATGGTGCAAGGTGCTTGCCGACAACAACACAATGAGCGTCGTTCCATACACAGCAAAACTCGTCACCGCCCGCGCGCCCTCCGCAGACACCACGAGGTAGATGAGCCCCGCAATGGCAAACAACACGCCAATGCCGTGAGTCCAGAAGGAAAATGCCTCTGCTCCCTTATGCAATGGAACCTGAACGCGGGTGCTGCCAGCCACGAGTGGGGCCAGTGAACCACCTGCATTAAGCCGCACTGTGTAGCCAAAATCCGCCATCCGTGCGCAAAATCGCCCTCCTCGGCCAACAGGGGGGTCGCGAGCATCGGGATCATCGGCCGAAGGGCGAACCACCCAATCGGCCCTAGACAAGCATTCAAGGACCTGACGTGGGTCTTCGGGATATGCGCTGGATGATTCTGGCAGTCTCTGTCCTCCTCGCCGGAAGCATTGAAAGCCTTAATTCTCCAGGCGCAGCCCCGAATCCGATTCACGGAAGTCAAGCAGACTTCGACGACTACGTCGGCGTCACCGACGAGATGCACAATCGTTGGGCCGCCCTCGATCAAGCCTGTGACAATGACGCCATCTTTGGCCTCTTGTACCTCATCACTACCGCCAAGGTAGGCGACCTTGTGGCCGCCAGTCACTTCGCCGACAACCCGTTCCTTGTAGAATGGGACATGGACTTTGCCAACCGCTACTTCGTGGCCTACGATGCGCACCACCAAGGCACCGGCAGCGTCCCCGAACCCTGGCTCAAGGCGTTCCAACACGCCGAAACCGGTACCAGTACCGTCACCGAGGACCTCCTGCTTGGCATGAGTGCCCACGTCAACTACGACCTCGCGTACAGCGCCTACGCCATGGGCTTGCCCCAAAATGGGCTGAAGGCCGACTACGACCGCGTCAACGACGCCTTCTGGAACGTCATCGTGCCCATCGGCGACGAAATGGGCGCCCGTTACGACCCTAGCCAAGCCCGCGACAGTGACGGTGTTGGCCCCATGGACTACCCCGTCGTGGAACTCCTGATTAGCTGGAGGGAAAACGCCTGGTACAACGCCCAGCTCCTGGCCGCTGCTGAAGGAGATCCCATCGCCTTTGCTGCAGCTGAAGCCAAAATCCTCAGTGAAGCCAACGGTGTTGCCGACGGCCTCATCAGCAGCAACCAAGGCGTCGACACCACCGCCGAGCGCACCGCCTACTGCCACGAAAGCGGCCACCCTGCCCTACACAGCAGCAACGGCGGCCCCGGTTACGGCGATGACTGGGTCAGCCAAGTGGCCGAACCCACAGAATACCTCGTCTGCCACAAACCCGGCAGCGGCAACCAAAAGACCATGACCGTCAACGAACACGCTCGTGCTGGCCACGAGAACCACGGTGACACCGAAGGCGCCTGCTAAGGCACAACGTCCAGCACTGTCGCTGCGAATGATTGAGCGTGGGGCTCACCCCTCGCGCTCATGTGCTGTTCATGGCGAGTTCTTCCATGTGCTGCACGGGCGTACGGTCCAAAAGCAAAGTGAAGCCAGAAAACTCCATTCCTCGGCTCGACATCGCCAAGTCGTAATCCCCAGGTCCTCCAGTGAAGCGAATTAGGGGGTCGTCGAGGTCGAATTCCTCCTGACCCTCTGGGTGAATCAGGGTAAGCGTGCCATCTACGTAGGCGAGGCCCCCGGGCATGCGCCTGGCTAACTCCACAATGGGGGCATCGTAGCTTCTCTGGGCGCGAGACTCATGCACATGGGCACCCCAAGCCGAGAATCCCGTTTCGTCCCGGTGTTCAGGGGACCAAAATACCGGGTCACGAACTGCATCAAGGGATTCCAATCGGACGTCTTCATCGCAAGCCCAAGCGAGCATGGCGGTCGCATCTGGTAATCTAGGGCTGGACTCAAGTTTTGGAGCCACGAGCACCAGACGCATGAATCCGTCCACAGAAAGTTGACGTTCGAACGTCGTCGTGGTTGCGCTACCTGTGAAAGAAGATGGCGCCTGAGCGGGTCCTGTTTGCTCCGTCCGTGCCGTGACGTAGGGGCTGCTGGAAGTCAATAAATCGAAACCGTTGCCCTGGTCAACTCCAAAGGCAGCCTCTTGATCAGCGTCGCCCGGCGTACTCACTGTAAAGGACACAAAGCAACTGCCATCACCCGAAAAATGCCACACGCCTCCGATGGATGTCGCATTCGAAGCGGACCAAATGACAGAGTTCGGATTATGGTTTAATTGCTCAACTTCTCGAGGGGCATCTAAGGGTACGATGTCATCGAAGCTATCAAGATCGGTGAGTGAGTAAATCACCAAATCATAGAAAGCAGAGGAGACAGATGCATGATTGAACTCCACCACATAATCGCCAGGTTGGCCTGGAATGCGTGAGCCCGTCCCGTCAGAAGAAATTGGGTAAACGCCTTCTGGGTGTGTAATCGAGCCCGACATGATTCCAGAATCTGAATCCAGGAACCACTCCACAGATTCCCCTCCGAATGTCTTCTCAATGTACTCACTGTTGGCAACTGAAGCGAATAACAAGTCAGCCCCCGTGGCGTTGCGTGCATCCGTTGAAGTCCATCGAATCACATCGGTGCCCGCGCGCTTTAGATCCAAGGACACTGAGCTTTCACAAACGAATGATGCAGACGCAGACGCGCCGTTCAAGACGCCTTGGGGCTTGAGGCTATGAGCCGCCATGGTGACGACGGCTTCTCCGGCGACGTCAAAATTTCGAGAAAGGCGCTGGCCCCAGGAATCATCGTTCAAAATCCCATCCGTGAGGGCCTCCTGGCCATAAATTGCTGGCCTAAACTGCCCTGTTTCAAACGGGAAACTGACTCGGGCCGCATCAATGTGCACGAACGGCCCGCGTCCATGATATCCTTGTCCAGCCATCCCAAGGAATGCGAAACAAGTCCCCTGCCCCGAAAAAATCCATTGAAGCGCCAAATCACCTTCATACTGCTTGGTAGACCAATCGTACCGCAAAACGGAATCTCCAAGCTTCCAGGCATTCAAATCTGGATCCAAGGACTTTGTTGGCTTGGCCACTTGATCAGGGCCATCCAAACAGCCGCCAAGCAGCGGCACAAGCAACAACAGTGCAATACAGCGCACATGCGCGCCACGACTTTGCGTTACAAAAATTGAGGGTCGATGCCCGTAGCCTGAGATAGGCCAACTTCGGCCACAAAATGGAGTGAGAAGAGGAAAAGGGGACGAACCAAGGTTCGCTTAAGCAGCCACAGTCTTGCGGTTGTCCGGGTGCCACTTGTCCAGGGTTTCCTGGTCAATGCGGGTTAGGTTTCATCTTCGGAGCAGGCAGTCGAATATGGAAATCCTGGGCGATTCGGCTAATTAGTTAGTGGCGGGTGAGTAAGTCGTCGAGGCGATCCACTGGAGTTCTGTCAAGAAGTAATGTGAATCCGGCCATTTCGAATCCCTGGCTAGATAGTTCCAAGGTATAATTGCCTGGGCCGCCTTCATAAGAGATTAATTTTTCGTTTAAATCGAAGGTAGTCACTCCCTTGGGGTGGATGATAGTGAGTTTGCCCTCTGTTTCTTGCGCGATGAATTCATTTTCTCGGATGAGCTCGACAATCGGGGCGTCATAAGATCGTGTGGCCCTTGATTCGTGGATATGTGCTCCCCAAAGAGATGCGCCGTCTTCATCTCGTGTTTCTGGAGACCAGAAGATTGGGTCTCTGATTGCCTCCACTGCATGCAACTCTACTCCTTCTGTGCAATGCCATGCGAAAATTGCTGAATTACCATATAATTCAGGAACTGGTACAATATTAGGTGCCACAAGTACCACGCTCAAACTATTACTTACTTTCAATGTCGCTTGACTCGAGGTGACGTCTGCATACTTTTTAATTGCCGGTGGTTCCAAGGTGTTGCCTGAGGAGCTGTGTCGTGCTGTTGCATAAGTACTCGTTTCAAAATTAAAACTATAGCCTGCACCCCGATCAAATCCTAAAGCAGCTTCTTGATCGTATTTACCTGGCGTTCCTGCCGATATTGAAATGAAACACAACCCACTACCTGAGAAGTTCCACATTGCTCCGATGGCGTCCGATTCCTTAGTTGTCCAAATTACTGAATTGTTGCCGCTTGTGTGCTGAATGCGTTCCTTGGGCGTCGCATCCGGGGTAATTTCGTCCAAGCTTTCTAGGCTTGACAGGGAATAAATAACCATTTCAAAATCTGGACGAACGAGGCTAGCCTTGGAGAAATCCAACTCATAAAAGCCAGGATTTGCCTGCACGCGTCCCTCGGACCCGTCTTCGGTGATTTGGTATGTGCCATCGGGGTGGCTGATGGTTCCAGAAATTGCGCCGGTGTTCCTTGAAATAAACCATTCTACCCGATCGCCTTCAAAATCCTTCGATATGTGCTCTGATTCTGCCAAATCCACAACAAACAAATTCGCGCCGGTAGCGTTTTCGGGCTTCTGGGGGGTCCACCTAATGACATCTAGGCCGGCCATTTTCTGCACCAATGAAACTGATCCTTCACAAAAGAATGATGCAAACACTGCATTTCGGCCCTTAATATTCCCTGGGGCCAGGTTCTCTGCTGCCATCGTGATCGTTGCCTCTTCTTTAACTCTAAATGTTTCCTCATGCAGCTGGCTCCAGGTATTTTCATAGAACCAGAAATTAGTGCTATTTTCTTGCCCATAGATTTTAGGGTGTAAGATTCCATTATTATTGATGTGTGAGTATTCTGTAGATTCAATGAGTATGAATGGGCCACGGCTAATGTACCCGGTTCCGGTCATTCCGAGCTGTGAGAAGCAAATCCCTTCTCCTTCGAATATCCACTGTAAAGCCAAATCCCCTATGAATTCGTCACTGGACCATTGATAGTGCAGGGTGGGCTTGCCCAATGTCGCGTGGCTCTCGTCAATTTGCTTGTTTAATGAAGGGCTGGTTCCGCTTAAGCATCCAGAAAAAGACAGTGTCAGGAGCAAAAGCCAAAACAGGCGCATATCCTTTGGACTTGACCTAGATACAAGAACAGATTGGCACGGTTTTCAATCATCCCTATGGGGTTTTACCGATGGGGTGCCCTCGTCGAGGGTCGTGGGATGCTTCCAAAAGAAGCCAAAAAAATGGAGTGAGAAGAGGAAAAGGGGAACGAACCAAGGTTCGCTTAAGCAGCCACAGTCTTGCGGTTGTCCGGGTGCC
>JBFJXT010000098.1:0-7606 GCA_041623015.1 Thermoplasmatota archaeon
GGAACGGGGCGTCGTTGCCGACGATGGTCGCCGCCGGACCTTCTCCGGCCAAGCCGGCCGTGAACAAGGCAATGAGGATGAGGCCGGCCACGGCCGCCACGGAGCCGCCGACGATGACGGGGCGGCGTTGCTGTTGCGATACCACCCGGGAGTCGGAGCCGCCGTCGGCCAACACCACTTGTTGCTGCTGCTGGCCATCCCGCTGCGCCACCAAGAGCACCACACCCAAGATGGTGACCAAGAAGCCGAGACCGGCCGCCACGACGCCACCCATCATGGCGGCATCGTGGGCCATCTCGCGTTCGCCGTCCCGGTTGAACGGGGTGCGCTCTTCCTCGTAGTTCTTGGCGTCCACGGAGCCCGCAATGAACACCGCGGCCCCAGCCACGAGCAAGGAAATGCCCAGCAATAGCATCAGCACGCCAAAGACACGCGCCGTCGTTCCAGCCACGCCCCTCGACCCAGCCCGCGCTACTTCACCCTTTGTGGACGATGGTTGCACCCAGGACTATTCTTGGTCGCCGAGTTTCTGGGCGACCTTGGATTCGGCCTTCTTGACCTGGCCGCCCACCCACGAATCGACGTTCTCGATGAGTCCTTGGAACGTCTTGGGGCTCTTTTCCTTGATGAACGCCCGGGTCGCTTCGGTCTCGTCCTTGTAGCGTTCCTTGAGGCCCTTGTATTGGCCAAAGGCGGTCTTCATCTGGTTGTGCACCGCCTTCTCGACCTCGTGCACGTAGTCCTTGGCGTCCATCTTGATGCGGGGTTCGCGGGGCCCCGGGTAGATGATCAGCACCTCTTCGCCCGCGTATTCCGACAGGCCACTGACCTGCCCGTTGGGGCTGACGCGCTTGGTGCCCAGGATCTTGCCTTCCGTGCCGATGTCGATCTTCATGTGGACTCCTGTATAGGCCACAGGGACGTGGGGCGCTATTAAACGGTCGCCTCGGACGCGGTCCGCGTGGTTCTTGGACCCGAGGCGGCCTCGTGGCGATGTGGAGCGGCGCGACACCCCCCAGGGCACGGTCCTTGGCACCATCCCTGGCTTCCTTCCCGACGGCGACGCCGTGACCAAGGCACTGGACGAGCTGCGGCCCGAGGTCGTGGCCCTTGGCGTGCCGCCGGAGGATCTGGCGGGGCTGCAGGCATTGGCCGAAGCCGAGGACCCGGCGTCTCTGATGCCGGACCCCGTGGACGTCCCCGATTTGCCTGGTGGCGCCGGGGCCCCGGGCCTGGAAGCGATTCTTGGCGCAGGCTCCAGCGACGCCCCCGAGAAGGACCGGGACGACGTGTTCTCCGGCCTCGACCCCATCCAGCACCACTTGCTGCGCTTGCTGCAGCGCTTTGGTGAGGTTGCCTTGCCGAGCCCCGATTTGGACGCCGCATACCGCTGGGCCCTGCAGCATGGCGCCCGCGTGGTGGCATTGGACATGGACGACGACCTGCACACCGACGTCTACGTGGCCGCCAACAAGTTCTGGGACGTGGTCCGGAACAACCGGATGCAGAAGAAGCTCCTCGCCATGGAATTCCAGGACGCGGCCGACGCCCACGAGCTGGTGCGGCGCTTCGACGGCGTGCAGTTGCGTCTCAAGGCGCTGCGCACGGTGGAGCAGGCCCGCGAAGAACACATGGGCCGACAATGGGCCGCGCTCGAAGGGGCCGTGGCCGTGGTGCCCCTGGCCCGCATGGACGGCATGCTGGCGCCCGCATAGGCGTGGTTCCAGCCACCGACACGGACCTTTCATCAACCCCGTGCGAGTCCCGCGGCCGATGAAGGACGTCTGGGTGGAGAAGTACCGCCCCCAATCGCTGGATGATGTGGTAGGTCAAGAGGAAGCCGTTGAGCGACTCAAGGCCTACGTGCAACAGGGCAGCATTCCCCACCTGATGTTCGCAGGACCCCCGGGAACGGGAAAAACCACCAGCGCCATCGCCATGGCCAAGGACCTATGGGGCGACGACTGGCGCAGCCGATTCCTTGAGCTCAATGCATCCGATGAACGTGGTATCGGCATTGTCCGTGGCAAAATCAAGGACTTTGCACGCGTGGGCACCACCGACCGCGAGGGCTTCAAAATCGTCTTCCTCGACGAAGCCGACGCCCTGACGCACGATGCCCAATCGGCACTTCGCCGCACCATGGAGCGCTACACCCAAACCACGCGCTTTGTGCTCAGCTGCAATTACAGCAGCAAAATCATCGACCCGATTCAATCCAGGACCGCCGTCTTCCGGTTCCGCCCCCTGGGCACGGATCAAATCAAGGGCTACATCCGCAAGATCGCCCAAAAGGAAGGCGTCAATGTCACGTCCGACGGCGTCGATGCACTCATCTTCGTCGCCAAGGGCGACCTTCGCAAAACCGTCAACACCCTCCAAGTGGCAGCGGCCCTCGGAGGCACCATTGACGAGGAAGCGATTTACAAGACCACGAGCACCGCCCGGCCGGACGAAGTGCGCAAGCTCATCGAAACCGCCCTCGATGGTGACTTCATGTCTGCGCGCAACAAGCTGGACGACTTGCTCATGGAGTACGGCCTTAGTGGCGAAGATGTGATTCGGCAAATCCACCGCAGCATCTTCGACTTGACCATCCCCGAAATTCAACGCGTCAAGCTCATCGACCGCGTGGGCGAAATCGAGTTCCGGTTAGTTGAGGGATCCAACGAGCGCATCCAAATCGAAGCGTTGTTGGCGCACTTTGTGTTGGCGGGGCAATCCTAGCGCCCCGAGCTAACGCCCAGCGTGGCTTAGAACGTCAAGAAAGGCGCAAGCCGCTCAACCAGCGCAGGCTCTTGCACCACGGCGGCAAACGAGGCCAAATCCTTGTAGCCTTTCACTTTGATGTTCAAGGCGCGTTTCTTGCCGATGCCGGGGAGGGCTTCCAGTTGCTTGAGGCTGGCACTTGGCACGTGGAAGGGGACTGGGATTCCGGTGAGGCTGCGGTAGCCATGGTCGGTGACGAGGATGTCTACGAATCGGTCAATTTCCGTTTCATAGGGCACGCCCACGAGGAGGGCGTAGGTGGCAATTTGTCGTCCTAGGGTGAGGCCGGGTTCTTGCTTCTCCATCCAGACATCCTTGAGGATGGTCCAGGACGGTGCCACTTCTCGCAGAACGGGCCGGTCCACGTCTTCGCGGATTGCGGCTTTTTGTTTGCGGAAAAGAGGCATGTGCTTGGGGTCAATGGTCTCAGCTTGACCCCGGATTGGTAGGAGTTGGCGAATCTGGATGCGTCTCACGGTGAGGCCCGAGGCGCGCAAGTCGGTGACGAACTTCCAGTTGTGTTCGTAGGTCGCTTTGGTTTCGCCGGGCAAGCCGTATAGGAGGTTGATGCCGGGCAACAAGTAGGGCAAGCCGTTGGGTCCTCGGTGGCCGGATACTTCGTTGAGCATCCGGGTTGCGTCCATCACTTGTTCGGGGGTGCAGTTGAGGTTGTTGGCCTTGTGCACTGCGGGGTCGGCGGATTCGAGGCCAAAGGCGGCGATGTTGCCGTCGGAGCCGTGTTCCACGAGAAGCTGGGCGATGGCGGCGGATTCGTCAAGGTGCGTGGCTAGGACCGCCGGGTTGGCGTTGTCGATGTGCAATACCCGTCGCTCAGGAGACACTTCGGCAACACCTGCCAGGAGTTTTTCGGTGGCTTCGACGTTGGGCCGGGGTTCGTCGGTTTGCCCGACGCCGTGGGCCTTGTAGGTCCAGAAGCAGGTTTGGCCGCCGAGTCGGAAGTGGCGAACGCCCGCTTCGTAGAGTGCTTCGGCTTCGGCGATGACAGGGCCTTCGTCGCGGTACCAGGGCTTGGTTTTGGCGTCGGAGCAGAAGCCGCAGCCGCCGGAGACGTAGTGGACGCAGCCGTAGAAGGTGTCCATTTCGGCCATCAGGATGCCGTGTTTTGTGTCCGGGTGCTGGGCGACGATGTCGGCGCCAAGGACAGCATGTTCATCCCATTCGTCCATGGTTCGGAATCGATTCATGGGTGTTCGACCCTCGAAAAGGTCCCGAAGCAATGCGTCTCCGTGGCGAGTGGCAAGGTGCTCTAGGTGGTCGCCGAGCTTGTAGCGATTGGTGGCGTGTCCGCCGCCGGCGTCTGGGAATCCGAATGCCGCGTTGTCTCCAAACAAGACCCGCTCGCCCTTGAACTCTCGAAACAAGGACACGGTCTCGTCTCGGGTGATGGGGGTTCCGCGCAGATACTTGCCAGGAACGGAGCAAGATGCCAGAACGGCGAGGGCGTCGCCGACGAGGTCGCGTGGTCGGGCGCGCAAAGAATCAATGGTGTGGTACTCCACCTCGACGCCGCATGCCTTGGCGGCACCCGCTGCGTAGCGTGCATGGGGCGAAATGTACGGGGGAACACCGAATGCAGAGGGCTCATCCACATAGCCATCGACGAGGACAAGTTTCTGCATGAGGTGCCCGTGGTGTCCCGGTATTTGAGCTTACGCGAACAGGCCAGTGTTGGTCCCGAAGTCACTTCATGGGATCACATGGCCCCATGAACAAAAGGAGAGAAAATCGGGAAGAGGGCGAGGGAGAATGAGGAGGGAGAAAGGAATCAGACTGGATCAGTGCTGATCTTCGTCGCAGGGGGCACCGTTGTCGGCGTGCTCTTCGAGGGAATCGAAGTAGTCCACCGAGGCACTCATGCGAACCACCGTGTCCACTGCGGTGCCGGTGAGGCTGACGGTGTAGTCACCGGATTCTAGGTGAGCCGCGTCGGTTGCAGGGTTGAACACCCACTCGGCGTAGCGCGTGGCACCAACGTCCAAGGTGGCGACGCTCTTGCCATCAGGACCCTTGATTTCGGCGGTGAGGTCGTTGAGTGCTTGCGTCACGGAGGATGCCGAGTCTGCTTCAACAGCGAATCGGATGACCTTGGCGGCGCACATGATTTCCACGGGGAAGCTCCACGATTCGGAGACCTCGTTGCTGGTTTCCACGCCGCGCTTGGTGACGCTGTGGTGGTCCGCGGGAATCACCATGGGCTCCACGTAAGGCTGGCCACCGAACTTCTCAACGCCCGAAAAGGGCGTCATGTCGTCTTCGAAGCCAGGGTAGACAATCTTGGTGAGCATGCCGCCGGGGTATTGCTTGTCGTTGGTGACGTGGTCAGCCACGTGGGTGTGGACTACCCAGACGCCTTCGTTGCCGGAGCGGCCTTCAAGCACCACATCGTATCGCTGAGCCGGCGCGATGGGCAGCGTATCTGCGTAGAATCGGGCCGCCGGGTTGATTGGGTTGCCGTCGATGTGCGTCACATACATGTCGTGGCCGTGGGTGTGAATGGTTTCCACGGTGGTGCCGGCGTTGAGAATGCGTAACCACACCGACTCGTCCGGTTTCAACACAATATACGTGTCACTCCGCTCTAGGGTTGTTGGGAAACTGACGCCGTTGATCATGAAGGTATCTGGCGTGATGTCCACGGCGGGGTTTTGACACCCTTGTTCGCCCGTGACACCGCAACTTCCGAGGTTTTTGTGATCGGCGTGAGGGTCAGCAACACGGCGAGGGGTTGCTTCCACGAGTTCACGTTGTAGGGTGCCGAGGGTCCAGACCATGTCGCGGTCGGTGTCGGGTTCCCACTTGGTGACTTGGGGTTCGACGATGATGACGCCGAAGAGGCCCTGCATCACGTGGAACTGGGTGTCTACGTGGCAGTGGTACCAGAGGGTGCCGGCTCGCTCGGCGATGAAGTCGTAGGTGAACACTTCGCCGGGCTTCACGGAGTTTTGGGTGCTGCCCGGAACACCATCGCTGTGCCACGGGACATATTGTCCGTGCCAGTGAATGGTGTGGGGGTGCGCGTGGCGGTTCTCGAAGTCCACGACGACGCGGTCGCCCTGCTTGACGCGCAGGGTGGGACCTGGGGTGCTGCAGGTGCCAGCCCATTCGGTTTCGGTGGTGTCCACGTCTTGATCAGGCAAGTACTCCACGGCATCGACGCTGTATTGGTCGTCGGGGTTGGCGGCTTTGAAGCAGAACGCCCACATGTTTGCCTTGAACCCAGGGTAAATTTCCTTGGAGATCAAGTCGAGGACAGTCGCTTTCAGGTGAACTGTGTTGCCCGTTGGTTTCCAATCTTCGCCGGGGCGGTAATCGAACGCTCCATCGTCGCCGCCGATGCATCCGGACAGGATGACGATGGAAAGGGCTGCGAGCGTCACACTCGCCATACGCTTCATGTGTCCCCCAAAATCGGATGATTGTAAAAGGCGGTCGAAGGGGGCGGATGTACCAAAGTCGTCTGAATTCCAAGTCTGTCAAAGGTTAAGCTCGCAAGCAAGCGCCATTGAAGTGGAACCCCCTGGCCACCCCTATACGTATCGAATTAGTGGTGGCAACGCGCGTTGCTAGCTTCGCCCTCACAGGTTGCGCCAGTTCCAGTGACTCGGACAGCCAACAGGGCACCACAAGCCCCAAAACTAACTCGGTCCCCGTTAAAGCAGCTCACGCGTTAAGTGGGGATGACCGGACCATACGCATCATCATGACCCCGAATGACAACGAGTTGGGGACTGGCACATACAGCACCGCAGGCAAGGAAAAGGACGTGTTTGAGACCTTCTTCACCGTAACTGCCACGGCGGGCGCGTTGAAATTGCAGGCTTTTGAATGCAGCAACCCACTCAAGTTCAAGAGCATTGACCCGGCTAAGTGTGTCGCTCCTGACTTCCAGATCCACGTGTTGGATGGCGCCGCCCACTTGTGGAGCAACTGTGAATGATTCAGTCGGACCCATTGATTGAATCAGCTTGCTAAACTGCTCCCGGAACTAGGCAAGGGCTTCAGCCTCTTTTCCCCGGCTCTACTTTGAGGCTGCCGCCCATTGCACCGAGTCGCCCTTGTTTATTGCATTCTGCGGATACGAGATTGTATGCTCCGGGCAACATTGGGCATTGTTCTTCTTGTGGCGCTTGCAATATCCGGTTGCTTTGATTCGGCGGATCCTGCTCCCCACGGCCCCGAGGGGCATCACACGGGCGGAAATCACCACCATACAAATGGCGACGGGGAGGGTCCAGGGAATATGCAATCGACCGGAACCGAGGCCTATTCTTTCGTGGTGGTGGGAGGCATACCGAGTGAATTTCGTTTCTCCCCGCCCACCTTGGAAGTCAAAAGCGGACAGCGAGTGGCCGTGGAATTTGACAATCAAGGAGCCATTGAGCACGAATTCAGCATCGAATCGATTGGCTTCCACTTGCACGTGGACGCGGGAGACCGCAAACAATCTTCATTTCTTGCGCCACCCCCTGGAGAATATGTAATTGGCTGCTACTTGCCAGGCCATTTTGAGGCAGGCATGAAAGGAACGCTCATTGTGGTATAGATACGCGCGGTTTACGCCCGTACTTTCATGAACATGGCCAATCTGCGGCACTCATGCGTGGTTTGATCGCCCTCTCCTTGTGTGTCTTGGCGTTTGCAGGATGTCTAGAATCCGAAACCGACCCAGACGCCCTCGACACGGAACCGATGGCAAACGAGTACGTGCGAATCTCGCACCAATTTGACAGTGAATTCCTTCTGGCCGGACTTGACGGCGCGCAATTTTTCACCTTCGAAGTGCCAAACGGCACCGAAGAAGTTGAAGGCCTGCTGA
>JBFJXT010000099.1:0-7572 GCA_041623015.1 Thermoplasmatota archaeon
GGGTCACTTGCTTGCCTCGCAGTATGGGCGATCTGCGGTGACTCTCTACGGTCTCGGTTTGGAACCCGGCAGCTTCACGCTCCTCAGCGAGGCTGCGCTCTGAGCTGAAGTGGGTGGTGCGACCATCTTCAAGGCGCCTCGTATCTGGCTCGATGGCGTCTCCTTTGAGAGATCGCAAATCGTCCGTGGCCAATCGCTCCACGATGCAGACTCCTCCGGGCGCCAACACGCGAAATGCCTCGGCGGCTGCCTGGGCCCTGCCCGCTTGCAAGAGGTGGCCCGTGCAGTGAATATCCAGGACTGCCGAGAAGGCGCCGCCTGCAAATGGCAACGCACTGGCATCGGCAAGGACGCGCTTGGGTGCATCCAGGCGATCAAGCACATTGAAGGACACATCCAAGCCAACCACATCCACCCCGGCCTTCAACAAGGGTCTCAGAAGCTTGCCGTTGCCCACGCCCAGTTCTAAGACGCCCCCATTTCCTAGGAGTGGCAATACGTCCGCCACGGGGCGCTCACCTCGCCAAGGCGCTTGTTGGAACCGATAGAAACGGTCCCATGGATTCGGCGCCCGCTGCACACCCCCGGCACCCCCGGCACCCTGATAAGCGACCCCTGCGTCAAAACGACCGTGGCCAAACGGCGCAACAAGGGCGAGGAGAAGCAAACCGCCCGCAAGCGCATCGCCATCCTGTTGCGGACCGCCCGAGCCGAAGCGCTTGGCCCCGACAAGGACTTGGCTCACAGCCATGGGGAATTGGCCCTGCGCGTGGCTCGCCGCTACCAAGTGCCCCTCTATCCCGATCAAAAAGCGCAAGTGTGCCGCAAATGCGGCGCCTACCGCACCACGGACGCAAGTCGTGTTCGCATCCGCGCCGGTCGCATTGTCACGTCCTGCCTTCAATGCGGACACACCCACCGCCGCCCGGTTCGCTCCAAGGTCGCGTCTGTGCCCGAATCAGCAACCCCTTCTTCCTCAACGCCCGAGGCATCCTCATGAACCCGCTCACCACCAAGCAAATCTACGAAAAGCGCAGCGAAGCCCAGAAGCTCGCCGTGTCTGTGACCGTCGGCAAAAACGGCATCACGGACGCCACCATCGAAGAATTGCAACGCCACCTCAAGAAGAACAAGTTGGTGAAGGTTCGATTGCTGCGCAGCGCCACAGAAGGCGGCGACGCAGATCAAGAAGCAGCACAAGCCACGCGCTTAGCCGAAGCAACCAACTCCATGTTGATTGACCGACGGGGCCACACGGCTGTCTTCTACCGACGCTAAGCTCGGCGTAATTTTGCCTTGCAAAGCTTGTGTGCAATTACGGGGCGCCGAGGCAGAAGGCGTTCCACGGGGCGGCGAGGTCCCCATCATCGATGTGCAACTTGCAAACGAAGGTGTTCGTGGATTGTCCCATGGCACTGTCGGCGGCGGCACCGGGGGTGGGGAAGGTGACCCCAGCACTTGGGGAAGTGCCGCAGGAGCCACTGAGGGTCATATCGGTCTCGCCGGCGGCGATGTCCCAGATGGCGGGCGGCGGGGCCATCACGGGGGCAATGAGGCGCGAGAGGGTTGCGGTGAGCTTGGGGTCGGTGCCGCTTTGGGCGCCCACGCGCATGCCGATGCATTTGCCCTCAAAGCTGGGCAAAAGTTGGCTGTTGCAAGTGACGGTGATGTCCATGGAAACAGATCCGGGGCTAGAGACGGAGTCCGTGCAGATCCAGGCCGCTCCTTGGCTCGTGCCTGCGCCATGAATAATTGTGGGTGCCACGCCGGGCGCGCTTGCTGCCATGTAGACAAACGGCGGCACCGGCACATGGTTTGATGCCTCGGCAGTGGGGGTGCTTGCGGGGACGAGCACAACAATCAGAAGCATGGCTGTGGCCAGCGCGAAGATTCGCATATTGATGGAATTGGGCCGATGCACTTAACGGGAGGCGGGGAGCAATATGACGGATTTCGGAATTGCACTGAATTGTGTTTTCGGCGGGGTCTGGGGTAGGGTGAATTGCCAGTTCATTCGGAACCGCTCGAAGCAAAAAATCAACAAGGAGGGAGAAGGGGGAAAGTATGGGTTTGCTGAATCTTAGCTGGTGCCCATGCAGAAGGCGTTCCACGGGGATGCCGCCGTGTTGTCGCTGATTTGCACGCGGCACGAGAAGGTGGTTCCGCCGCCGTTGGCCGATGCGGCGTCTGCGCCGGGGGTGAAGAAGCCGATGCTGGCGGTGTCCGTGTTGCAAGTGCCAGTCACTTGCAGGGAGGTGGTGCCGGCGGAGCTACCGAGGATTACCGGCGGTTCCATGATGGGGTCAATGAGGGCGGCCACTGTGGGGCCCATGCCGGAGCCATCGCCGCTGATGGCGCCCACGCGGACGCCAGTGCAGCGAGCATCTAGGCCGTTGTAGGGCGTGCCGGTGCAGGTAACGTTGGTGTCCACGGCGGGGGCTTGAACTTCCGTAATGATGCAGTTCCAAGGCTGAACGGCGCCTGTCATGGGGAATACCATCACTGTGGGTTGCGATCCGGGCACCCCTTCAACGTAAATGATGGGCGTCCAGATGTACCTGAGATTGTAGGCGTCTTCGTAGCTGGCTGCTTCCGTGGAAGGGGTGCCAACGGGAGCGATCACAGCAGTCAGAATGAGGGTTAGGGCAACGGCAAATGCGCGCATATCACGAGACAGACGGGGTCTCTATTAATCGGGGGCGGGGAATATAATGACTAGGCGGAGGGCAAAATGGGGCGAAGAGGGGTCGAGCCGGCTCACTGGCCAAACCCTCGGGTTTGCCGCCTCGCCTAGACTCGTAACTTGGCGTAAATACGAAGGTGGGACAAAATCCCTGGCTAGGGAAGAGTCAACTAGGGGGGCGGTGTCGAAGAACCCATGGGAAAGCAAACGCGCCCCCTGCAAGTAGGACCCTTCACGGGTAGCCTGCGCATGGGCAATAGGGGATCGCGAAGCCCAACCTCGCCGCAACTGGTAAATACCCCACCCTTGTCGCCGAGTTTTGCTTCCCCGGGAGAGAGGCTATGACTACAGTCTATGATGTCCCCGCAAACCAGCTCATCACCGAGGTTGCTTCGGAGCTCCGTAAGAATACGAGCATCGAGGCTCCAGAGTGGGCGTCCTTCGTAAAGACGGGCATCCACAAGGAAAAACCCCCGGTCGATGAAGATTGGTGGCACACCCGTGTCGCTGCCGTGCTGCGCAAGGTATACGTCGAAGGTCCCATCGGGACCGAGCGTCTACGCCAGCACTTCGGTGGCTTCCGCGACCGTGGCGCCAAGCCGAACAAGGCCGCAAGTGGATCCGGTAGCATCGCCCGCAAGGCGCTGCAACAACTGGAAGCCGCTGGACTTGTTCAGAACGTACAGAGCCAAGGGCGCGTCGTCTCTCCTCAGGGACGCAGCCTCCTGGATAACAGCGCTCACTCCGTGCGCCAAGTCATCCAGAAGGATATCCCGACGCTCAAGAACTACTAAGGAGATACATGGACGACTTGGAGGAAGCCCGACAACGGCGACTCCAGGAACTCCAACGGCGGCAAGCCGAACTCTCCAGTTCCCCTGACGCTGCGGCGCAAGCCGAAGCTGCTCAGGCGGAACAGGAGGCTGCCGTCGAACGGGTCCTCCAGAAAATCCTGGAACCCGAGGCGCGCGAGCGTCTCACTCGCATCCGCATGAGTCGCCCTGACTTTGCCGAGTCCGTTACGAGACAACTCGTTTCACTCGCGCAATCGGGTCGGGTCGCCCGGCGAATAAGCGACGGGGACTTGCGTCAAATCTTGGCGCAGTTAACCCCCAAGCAACGAGACATTAACATTACCCGCAAATGACGCCCCGAAAGGGGAGGAAGAGACATGGCCAGCAAGAAACCGATCGCGAAGAAACTCCGCCTCATGCGCGCGGAGAAGAGCAACCGCCGAGTGCCGGCGTGGATTATGATCCGCACCAGCCGACGGTTCGTCGCGCACCCGAAGCGCCGCAACTGGCGCCGGAACCGCCTGAAGCAGTGAGGTATTCCCATGGCTGACAATGTCTCTGAACTCGAACGCGTCTACACAATTCCTTTGCGCCACGCCCACCACGGCAAGCGCAGCAAGCGCGCTGACCGCGCCGTCCGCGATGTCCGGACTTTCCTGACCCGCCACATGAAATCCGACAACATCTGGATTTCCGGCGACGTCAACGAAACTCTCTGGGCCCGTGGCAAATACACCATCCCGTCCAAGATCCGTGTCCGTGCGACCCGGTTCAACGATGGGGTTGTGGAAGTGACCCTCCCCGAGATGGAATCCACCGGATCCGTCCGCGAACAAATCGCAGAACGCCAGGAGAAGAAGGCCGAGGCCCCGGTCCTTGCCCCCATGGGCATGGAAGACGAGGGCGAGGCTGTCTCCGAGGCCGCAAGCCAGCCCGTCACCACTGTGACTGGCATTGGTCCCGCTACCGCCGAGAAACTCGAGAAGATCGAGGTCTCCACGGTAGGCGACTTGGCTGCTGCCAGCCCTGCGGCGGTCGCCGATGCACTTGGCAAGGATGTCGACGCAGTGATGCCCTGGATCACGGCAGCTCAAGAGCTCGCCGCGGTCGAGGCCAGCGCTGCCGACGACTCCGAAGAGGAGTAATCGGAGCCCGGTCCCGTGTTCAAACGCCTTGATCCCTTTGGGAACCCTAACGTCGGCGTGTACGCACGGGCCACCTCATCCCACCTTTTCCTGCCTCCAGGCTTGACCGCTCAAAATGCAGCGGACTTCAAGGAGGCCCTTGGCCTCGATGCCGTTGAGGTAACCATTGGCGGAAGCACCCTTGTGGGTAGCTTGCTGGTGGGTAACAAGAACGGTGTCGTGGCTGCGGACATTGTCCGCGAGTCTGAGTTGGAAGTGCTTCGCCAAACTGGCTTGGAAGTGCTCCGGCTCAAGAGTGCCCGACTCAACGCCGCTGGCAACAACGTCCTTTGCAATGACAAGGGCGCGGTGTGCCACCCGGACCTCACCAAGGGTGCGGTCAATGCCATGCAAGACGCCCTCGGCGTCGAGGTGGTGCGGGGCGAAATCGCGGGCATTTCGACCATGGGGACGGCCGCTGTGGCCACGAACCGTGGCGCACTCTGTCATCCGCTTACTACGGACGACGAACTTAGTTTCATCAAGGGGGCACTCCATGTGCCCGCCCGGATCGGGACGGTCAACCATGGCCATGGCCTCGTCGGTGCTGGACTCAGCGCCAACGATGTCGGTGTGGTGGCTGGCACCCGAACGACCGGTATCGAACTCGGGCGTATCGAAGACGCCCTCGGATTCCTGGAGCAATAACCATGAGCAAAAACGCGTACAAGGTGGACGGAGATTTCCAAATGGGACGCATCCGCCAGCACTTCGCCCTCGAAGTCGTCGGAGCTGACGAAGATGCAGCTATGGAGGCAACCTACACGGACCTCGGCAGCCGCCACAGCGCCAAACGCCGCGATGTTACCATCTCGACGGTGACGCTGATCCCTAAGGACCAAGCCGACCCCATCACCCAAAAGCGCCTGTGAGCGCCGATGAGGACCCGCAGCAAATCGTAGCCCAGTACGAGGCAACTCAAGCGCAGCTCCAGCAATTGGATGCCCGTTTGACGCGCTTTGAGGAGGCTTTGATTGAGCTGCGGCGAGCCAAATCTACGCTGGAGTCATTGGACGCTTCCCAGGACGCCTTGGTTCCCATTGGTGCGGGCTTGCATGTGCGGGCCCAAATCTTGGGCGATGCGCCTGTGGTGACGCCGCTTGGCGCCGGGTACGCTGCGGATCAGTCCGTGGATGATGCCATGGCGCGTATCGATTCTCAATTGACGGAGACGCAGTCGGCGATGGAATCCGCGTCGTCTCAGGCTCAGTCTTTGGCGCAATCGATGCAAGTGTTGACGCAGAAATTGCAGTCGATGCAGCAGCAGCCTTCTTCCTGATTCTTTTTCCCTTCCTTTTCGCAGCCGCGCCTGTGGTCTAATGGTATGACGGTAGCTTCCCAAGCTACCTGCCCGGGTTCGATTCCCGGCGGGCGCACTTTGGCGCAAGGGCTGTTTGATTTTCCTGGGCCGCCTTTTGTGGCCGTTGTCCTGTCATCTTAGAGTGTAGCTGGGCGTTGATTCTGCCAGCGCCCTCTCCGAGCCCTTAAGATATGGGTGCTTCTGCGCCGCTCAATGGCTGAAAGTCAGCGAAAAGTCGATGAGGTGAAGGTGGCCACGGATGATGACGCTCAGCGCGCTCGTGACCGCCGAAACTTGGTCATCATGTTTGTCGGTGGGGCCCTCCTGGTCGTAGCGATGATTTTCATTTCCAAGTTCCTCAGCGGACAGTAAGGCTACCCTTTGAGTGGGCCGCTTGGCCTTCTTTCTAATTGCTAGGTAGCGTGAGCCGGAATACTTGCTTAGTTAGGCAGGGCGTGTTGGCCGTTTTCGACGAATGTCCACCCGGGTTCGGGTGTGAAGCCGTAGAAGACGCTGGTGAAGTGCGTAAACCGCTGGTCAAACGTGACGCCAGCGGTGCCTCCACTTCCCGCAGCGGCTGACGAGAAGACGCGCACGATGAGGGGTTTTGTTTCGTCGTAGCCGGCGCCTTGAACTTGTGTGCTGTTGCTGAAGATCGTGAGCGGGCTTGCGCCGTTGATGCCGTGATCGCACAGGAGGCCGCCGTTGGTTTCACAGTCCCAGGAGTGTAAGAGGCGCAGGTCGTCGCCGAGGGGCTGGGTGCTTTCCCAGACCATTTCGGTTTGAATCCAGTCTGGTTGTCGATCCAGTTCGTACTCAATGAGCGGCGAATCGATGGGTTGCCCTGAGAGGTCCAGGAGGCTGCACACGTTGCCGCCGACGCTGCCGACACTGGGTGCGCCTGCTTGGATGCTGCACTGTAGGAATCCTTCAAACTGGAGGTATTGGACGTAGGGGCGGCTCATGATGTCGTGTTCAATCATCACTTTCACAATCGGTGGCCGATCGTCGCCAGCGACGACGCTCGTGCTGGATTGTGCAGTGGTGAAGCCAAGTTTGCGGACCTCGATGAAGTAGCTCCCGGGTTCCAGCTCTTCAAACCAGAATTGTCCGTCTTTGTCCGACTTGGTTTCGTCGCCATTGGAGAGCGCCACGGTCGCGTTGGCCACGGGGACGATGCTGGGGTCGATGACGATGCCTCGGATGACGCCAGTGGTGTCGGTGGCTTGCACGTCGGCACCGAACGTGTCATCCTCGGGGGGCGGGGGTGGGTCACTTGCGCATCCAGCAAGGCTGACGGTGATGGCGATGGTGGCCAGTAGGTGGACGCGAAGTGTGCCCGGGTGCATGTGTTTGGTTTTGGCGGGGTCGGTCAAGGACCCTGCGCCAGTCCCAGTTTTCCCTTCTAGGTGGTGTTTTTGTATGCCCCTTGCAGGAACCGGAGGCAGCCGAGCTTCATTGCCTCCTTCGCATCGCCTGAGAGAGTCCGGCGAGTGCTACTGCGATGGCGCCGATGGCGGGGCCCGGCGTGGATTTCTGAGTGGGCTTTTCGATGGAGCACGTGTGCAATCCGTCGGCGCCTGTGGTGCATCCGGGCTTGCTTGCTTCACC
>JBFJXT010000100.1:0-7556 GCA_041623015.1 Thermoplasmatota archaeon
GTGAATGTGTGCTCAAAGGTGGCGTCTTTGCTTCCGAGGATACCTTCCCACAGGTCTCCATTGGAGGCGCCGTCGGCGCCTCGGCTGGTCGTGGTGTGGTAGGTTCCGTCCTCGTTGACCCAGCGCACCGTATCACCCACGGCAATGGTGAGTGATGCAGGACTGAAGGCAAAGGGGCTGTTGGAGTCTCCCGTCCTCACGGTGGTCACTGTGTGTGTTGCCGCTTCTGCGGCGGGCACGGCCACGAGGGCCAAGGCGATGAGCGCCGTGAAGACGCGGAGACGATGCTGCACCGAATCAGCACTCCGGAGCGGGGGTGGGGCCGAATTCGGCGTGGACCCCGGGGCCGCCGGTTTGTCCGAAGGGGCTCTCGAAGTCGTGTGTGGCCACGTGCAGGAGCCAGAATCCGGGCTGGTGGGCAACGCCGCCGTGGCCTTCGGCGTAGGTTTCGGCGTGGCTCTTGTGGAAGTGCGTGAAGTCCGGGTCGGGCTGGGTGGTGTCGCAGAAGGTGCTGCGGTAACCGAGACCCATCCAGAGAATCTTGCTGGCTTCCGTGGGCGATTCGTTGTCGAAGTGAAGCAGGATGAACGTGTCCTTGCTCACCCACTTGGTCAAGTGGCTCGGCCAGGGTTGTTGGCCGCCCTTGAGGATGTCGTCATCGAAGACGGCAGCGAAGGCTTCCCGTTCGATGGCAGACAAACCGTCGCTGCCCACGGGGTCGAAGGTTGCGGGTTGGTAGTCGTCGCCGCAGTCCTCAGGGGGCGTGGGGCCGAATTGCTCGTGGACGCCGGGAAGGCCCGTGTTGCCGAAGGGGCTATCGAAGTCGCGCACGTTCAGGTGCATGAGCCAGTAGCCTTCCGCGCCAGGTTGCCCAGCGTGTCCCTCAGCGTAGGTGGGGGCACTGCGCTGGTGGAAGTGCGTGAAGTCGGGCGTCGGTTGGTCTTCGGAGCAGAAAACGCCGCGAACACCGAGGCCATACCAGAGGACTTGAGTGGCTTCGAGGGGATCTTCGTTGTCCAAGTGGAGAAGGAGGAACGCGTCATCGCTGATCCACTTGAGCAAGTGGCTGGGCCAGGGATCTTGGCCGCCAGTGAGAGGCGAGTCGCTGAAGACGAGGGCAAGTTCTTGGATCTCTTGCGTGCTCAGTTCACTGCCCATGGGGGCGTCCTCGAAGGTCGGCGTTTCTGGCATGGTTCCAGGGTCCGGAGTGTGGTCACCGTCACCATCATCATCCCCAGAATCGTTGGATGTGCATCCGGCGAGTGCCGTCATGGCGAGAAGGAGAGCGATGAGCGCTTGGATTCTCATAATCCTGAAGCGTCTATTCATGGTATAGGACCATTGCCCCAAATTCAGGCATTTTTTCACTGGGCCCCGAGGCGTCGGTAGCCCTTTTTCCTGAAGGGGCGTGGACCCGTTGTGGGCGTCCGTAAGGGATTGTTGTTGGGAGCGGCCGCCTATGCTGCTTGGGGCTTGTTGTCTCCTGGTAATGAGTTGCTGCTTCGCGAATTTGATCCCTTGTGGTTGCAGGCGATTCGTGGGGTTGCCGCGGCCTTGGTCTTGGCGCCATTTTTGACTCGGACTGACTGGAAAGCGGTCGGATCCTACTGCGGTCGCCTGGATTTGCTCACCCTTGCGTTCATGGGCAACGGCATCAGTTTCACATTGTTCGTGCTTGGCCAAACTCGGTTGCCTGCGACGTTTACCACCCTTGGATTTTATACCGCACCCATTTGGACGGCACTGCTTGGCTGGCTGTGGCTAAGAGAGCCTGTGGGCCGCGTCTTTGGCGCAACGCTTGCGGTGCTGTTGGTGGGTGGTTGGTTGACCCTGGGGAGCCCCGGTTTGGAGGGTGCGTCGGTGGATGCATGGGGCGTTCTGCTTGCGGTGGGCTCCGGCGCATCCTGGGCAATTTACACGGTGATGCTTCGCAAGCACGATGCCTTGCCGTTCAAGCCCCTGTTGTGGTTTAGTCTCGCGGCGGGCGGCGTCTGGTTCTTGGTTGGGAGCTTGTTGTTTGAGCCGTTCCCAGACCTCACAGTCATCTCGACGAGTGGCTGGGCGTGGACTGTGATTCAATTGTTGGTGCCGACTTTGTTGGCGCTGGCGTTGTTCCAGGCAAGCCTTCGTCATGCTCCGGCGGCGCGCATCAATGTGCTCGTGGGATTGGAGTTGGCGGGCACGGTGCTCTGGGCGTGGATTTTGCTTGGCCACACTTTGGACTTGGTGCAAACCATTGGCTTGGCCATGGTGCTTGGCGCAGTGTCCGTGTACCTTTGGATTCGTGCGGTGCAAGAGGAAGCCCCCGCCATTGCGCCCATGGCGACCGACTAGGCGCTAGACGATGCCAGTGGCTACCAAGCCACCCACGACGAGTAGCGCGATGCCAACGATGGTGCGCACCGTAGAGAGGGTGACTTTCCCAAGCATTTTCTTGCCAATCACCGCACCCGCAAACGCCGCAAGGACGGCCGCGCCAAGCAGGGGCCATCCGCCGGCTTCACTGATTCGCAATCCCGATTCGCGCCACGTGGAGACTCCGTAGACGGTGAGCCGACTCACATCCACCAAGATGGCGCAGAGGGTCCCGGTGGCCACGAATTTTGTGGGGCTCAAGTTGAGCTTGGTCAAGAACACACTGCGAAGCGCCCCTTGGTGTCCACTGAGGCCGCCAAAGAAGCCGCTCAACGCGCCGCCCAGAGCCAAGTGTCGCTGATCAACGCTCCATTTTCGAAGCCGTGGCACGAGGTCAAACAAGCCAAAGAGGGTAATCAGCCCGCCCACCACGAGGCCCAGGGGCGTGATGGTGCCTCCGGCCCAAGTAGCGAGGGGCATGGTTTCGATGCGCAGCAATAGCCATGCGCCAAGGAATGCAGCGACGGCAGCGGGTGCTCCGAATCGAAGCACCACACCAAACGCCGCTTGGGCGCCTAGCAGTCCGCCTTTGAGGAGGTTGTTGGCCAAGTGGACCACGGCGGTGGCTGCCACGGCGACTTCCAAGGGAAGCACCAATGCAAAGGCGGGCAAGAGGAGGGTGCCTAGGCCAAAGCCACTGAACAGGGTCAAGGTGCTGGCGCCAAGCGCAACCAGAACCACCACTAGGAACATCCACTCCACGAGGCGGCGAGTCAGGGTTGGGTCAGGAACCTTGCGCCAGCTGCACCGCTCGCAAAGGCGCCGATTGGGGGCCGCTAGGACACTTCAACGACGCTTCCGACGGATTCCACGTCGTCGTAGGTTCCCTTCCAGTCGCGGCGAGCGATGGTTTCCACGGCGGTCAGCAATTGGTCCACTTCTTCGGCTGTGTTGTAGAGGCCGAAGGTGGCTCTGGTGGCGCCGGGTAGAGGAATGTTTTCGCCGCGTGCCAAGGCGTCGGTCCAGTACGAGGTGTCTCCGAGTCCGAGCAACTTGTGCAGCAAGGGGTGGGCGCAGAAGCAGCCGTTTCGGGTGGCGATGCCGTGTTCGCAGGACAGCACTTGGCTCACGGTTTCGTGTCGCACGTCGGGCACGGTGAAGCTGAAGACGGCGGCTTTTTCGTCAGCAGTGCGGGGGCCGAACATGTTGACGCCGTGGTCTGCTTCGAGGGCGTTGAATCCCTTGAGCGCTTGGTCAATCAGTTCCACTTCGTGTTCGCGCACGTTGTCCATGCCGATGTTGGCAAGGTATTCGGTGGCGGCGGCAAAGGCGACGACGCCGGTGATATTGGGGGTGCCACCCATGTGGCGTTCGGCGCCCTTGGTGAACCAGGCGTCTCCGGCAGTCACCCAATCGACGGTTCCTCCGCCGGGCATGTAGGGCGGTGCTTGGTCGAAGAGCTCCGATGGGCCGTAGAGGAAGGCGCTGCCAAAGGGCGCGTAGGCTTTGTGTCCGGCGGCGGCGAGGAAGTCAATGTGCTCAGGGTGGTCGTCGGGCTTGACATCGATGGGCACATGGGCGTAGAGCTGGGCAGCGTCTACGAGGATCTTGGCGCCAGCGTCGTGGGCGAGGCGGGCGAGGTCGTGGATGGGCGGCAAGTAGCCGGTTACGTTGCTGCATCCGGTGATGGCGAGCAACTTGACGGTGTGCTCAGAGAGTGCGGATTCAACGTCTTCTAGGCTGATGCGGCCTTGTTGATCCACGTCCACGTGCACCACATCTCCGGCGGCGCGGTGGGGCAGGTCGTTGCTGTGGTGTTCGGCAAGAGAAGTCACGGTGGCGCCTTCGTGTCCGCGCATGATGTGGGCGGCAAGGGTGAGGGCGTCCGTGGTGTTGCCGGTGAGGACAAAGTTGGCGGCGTCTGGGCGGGCGCCAATGAAGCGAGCAAAGGTTTCGTGGGCGGCGTCGAACAGGTCGCTGCTTTCAAGGCTCAAGGCGTGGTTGCCTCGGTGGATGTTGGCGTAGTGCTTCGTGTGTAGGTCGACGACGGCATCGATTACCGGCTGCGGGGCGTGGGTGCTGGCGCCGTGGTCCATAAACACGAGGGGGCGCGGTCCGCCGGGGCCGTCAACTGTACGATTCAGGACAGGAAAGTCGGCACGGATGCGGGCGGTATCGAAGGTCATACCTCGAACAAGATGCCTAGAGACTATGAGGGTGTGCCCGTCCATGGGCGGGTTAGGCCCAAGTGGGTTCTGGCCGTGTACAGGCAAGCCAGCGAAATTATGAGGGCGAACTGCTGAAAAAATTCGCTAAATTGGATGCCTTGCCAGAACAAAGACCCAATAAATCATCCACAAACTGAGCGCCAAGGCAATGATATATGGGCTGAATCTAGCTCTAGATCTTTCCAGGGGCTAAAATATTTTATATTGCGTTTCAAAAAAGGACAGGATAGTTCGATTGGCGACCAAAACGCTTGAGCGAATACAGTACCTATTTGATCAACGAGGCTCCGGTAGAAGCCGGCCTAGATTTGCATGCCAAGAAGACAGCATTCCCTGGCGCCTTTGGCTCTCTGGCGTGCGACGCTAGCCGCAAAAACACATCCCCTGGCGCAGCCGGAATAGGTGCGTCCACTCGCCCCTTCCGCGCCGTTTGCTCTGGAATTCAGCCACACCGTTTTGGATGTGTGATCTGGTGCGTGGCTACGCCGAAAACACCTGCCGTTGCAAGCGCCAGCCCGTGCACCGAGGCCATGGCCCGAATCTTGCCATCGACCAATCCTAGAAATATTAACTTCAGTTGAAACATTGACTGTATTGGTCAGGCATTCCCATTCTATTCGCATTAATCGCGGTTCGCCTGATTTCTACCTTACAACCTACTGCTCTGTGGTGTTATCGGTTGGGTGCCACGCAAGGTCGCAAGGTGCATGGGGACTTGTAGGATGGAGCCCGAACTGCCTTTTGCCCTCTAACCTCTAGTTTTTTAAACACTTGAAATTTTTCAAATATAGTAAATAAACCTCACCATACAGGGGATAAAATAATTTTACAACTTAAACATAACCATAATGGCCATTTTTAATAGTATAAACCGTGTATTATGGGCAGGTTACCGTTATATATAGACATCTACTTCGCCGAAATGGGAATTTTCCCATGATCAATTGTACCAAGCCTATCGCCGCCAGGCCTAGCCATCCATCCACTCCTGCCTGGCTGATTGTTTTGTTTGTACTCCTGCCAGCACTAGCCGGCACGCAAGCCCAGGGCCTTGACGGCAACGTCCACAACCTGCAAGCCAACGCCGACTACACCTCGATTCAAGCCGCCATCAACGAGGCCGATCCCGGCGACCAACTCCTCGTCGACCCCGGCCTTTACACCGGAGCCATCACCATCGCCAAAGCCGACATCACGCTCTGCCAATCCAACGCAGATCGCACCGGCTGTGAGGCCGAACCAAACCCTGCCCGCGTCGTCATCGACGGAGCAGGCGCCCTATACGCCTTCACGCTCACCGCCGCCGCAGACGGGGCAACCGTGCAAGGCCTCACCGTGCGCAATCCCAGCATGGAGCACACCGGGTTCGTGGACCCCGCACTCGTGCTGCTGTACGCAGACGACGTCACCCTTCGAGACATAATCGTCCGAGACAACGGCGCCCTCCAGCAAACGACCGACCGCTGGGAAACCGTCGGCATCTCTGTCGGAGACTGGCCCGCCCAAGGAGGCAGCGGCAACGGCGGAAACAACCTCCTCATCGAACGCGTCCACATCCACAACATCCCCTCCTCGCACAGTGCCGATGGGGGATGCTTCAACACAGGCGGCTCGTGCACGAGTCGCGGCATCAACGTTTGGAGTGGCGGTTCCGGCCTCATCGTACGCGACAGCACCATCAGCATCGCCGGCGACTACGGAATCAGCCTGCGGTCCCCCGGCGCCGTCATTGAAAACACCCTCATCGAAGGACTCGGAAGCCAACCCTACAAGGACCAATTCGGCATCCTCGTCAGCCGAGAAACCAGCGACTACCGCATCGAAAACAACAAGATCCTCGGCTGGAGCCACGGAACCATTTGGGTCGCAGAAAGCACCGACGGACCCGGAACCATCGCCCACAACCAACTCGACGCAAGCGGCCGCTCTGCGATCATCATCGCCAACCGCGACCCCGCCGCCGCCGTCACCCTCGAATACAATACCATCGCAGTCAACGGCCTGCGCGGAGTCAACCTCGAAGGCTCCGAATCCACCATCGTGCGTGGCAACCTCATCGCCGTAGAACCTGCCTTCATCCCCGGATATGGCAGCGGCAGCGGCATCTGGGTCCAAGGCGCCCAAAACGCATTCCTAGACAACAACCGCATCACAGGAACCGGCGCCGCAATCGTCGTCGACGATCTGATGCCCGGCGGCACCCTAGCGCGAGAAGTCAGCGGACTCACCTTGCAAGGCAACCACTTGGGAACCAATGGTCCCGGCCTCCACCTCGGAGTCAGCGTGGACAGCCAATCCATCGACGCACGATTCAACGACTGGGGCATTCCCAACTGGCGCATGCTCGAAGCCGGCGTCCTCGACGAAGGAAGCGGCAACACGGTTGTGCAAATGCCCTACATGGGCCCCGATGGAGGCGCCGAACCCGGCTTCGTGCGCATCGATGGCAAACCCGGCCGCTACACCAGCATCCAAGATGCCCTCGACGCCGCCGAAGATGGAGACACCCTCGCCGTCTCCAACAGCTTCCTCGCCGCCGACCCCACGCCCCACTTGGAAGCCCTGACGCTTGACAAGAGCGTCACGCTTTGCGGTGCCGTGCGCGGCGCTGAATTCTGTGCACAGGACATGGAATCTGCTAATTGGCAACTTTCCAAATCTACCTGGGCGCCCGGGCCCGGACCCAATGCCGGCATGGCGATCCTGATGGATGATCTGCTGGCTCCCGGAACAGCGGGCTCCACGAGTCTGTACCTAGACGGCGCCTTCCCTGCCTCCGACCTCTTTGCACTCTCGGTTGAGCTCTATGCGGTGGACGGGACCTGTGGTACTGGCAGTCCACGATTCAGCCTCAACACGGATATCGACGGCGACGGCGACAACGACGGTCGCATCTCTGTCTACGACGCCGCCATCAACTCGGGTTGCTCCAAAAACACCTGGCAATACGCCAACATGCTCGACGCCTCCCAC